>CAIZMV010000304.1 GCA_903934195.1 uncultured Acidimicrobiaceae bacterium
ATCGCGACCGCTGTATTAGATAGCGTGTCTCGGGTGCGGATGGCTCATCGTCCGCAATGATGAAGGAGTCCCCTTGAGAAATTTCACTTTTACGTCTGAGAGCGTGACCGAGGGTCACCCGGACAAGATGGCAGACCAGGTTTCAGACTCAGTTCTTGACGCGTTGTTGACCATCGATCCTCACAGCCGTGTTGCATGCGAGACATTGTTGACCACTGGTCTCTGTGTTGTATCTGGTGAGATCACTACAGACGCGTACGTTGACATTCCAGCTATTGCTCGTGCCGCAATCAAGCGAATCGGCTACGACGATGCCGCATACGGTTTCGATGGAAACACTTGTGGTGTTGTCGTTGCGCTTGACGCACAAAGCCCTGACATTGCACAAGGTGTTGACATCAGTGAAGAACAGCGCAGTGGAAAAAGCGGCGAAGACATCATTAATGGCCAGGGTGCTGGTGACCAAGGAATGATGTTTGGGTATGCCTGCAACGACACGCCTGACCTCATGCCTCTTCCTATCTGGTTGGCACATCGTCTCGCAGAGCGTCTGACTGAAGTACGTAAGAGCGGACTCATCCCGTACCTTCGTCCAGACGGTAAGACCCAAGTCACGTTTGAGTACGTTGACGGTCGCCCAGTCAAATTGTCGACAGTTCTTATCTCCACACAACACCGTGATGGCGTTAGTCGTGAAACTGAAATCCGCCCAGACCTGATCGAGCAAGTAATCATGCCGATCATTCCTGCTGCGTTTGCTGATGACAATCCTGCTATTTACATCAACCCAACAGGCAAGTTCGTTCTTGGTGGGCCACACGCAGACACTGGTCTTACTGGTCGCAAGATCATTGTTGACACGTACGGCGGTATGGGTCGTCATGGTGGCGGAGCATTCTCTGGTAAAGATCCTTCAAAGGTTGACCGCTCTGCTGCATACGCGGCTCGTTGGGTTGCAAAGCATGTAGTTGCAAGTGGCGCTGCTGAAAAGTGTGAAGTACAAGTGGCATATGCCATTGGTATGTCACAACCAATCAGCATCTTGGTTGAAACATTTGGAACTAACACCGTTAGTGAAGAGTCAATTGAAAAAGCTGTTCGTGACGTATTCGACCTTCGTCCAGGCGCAATCGTTCGTGACCTTGACTTGAAGCGTCCTATCTATGCAAAGACCGCAGCGTATGGTCACTTCGGTCGTCCAGAGCCAGAATTCACTTGGGAAGCCTTGTCGCGTCTGTCTGATTTCAAGGCCGCTGTCAAACTCTGAGCAATCAGTCGCCACTCGTTGCGTCGGTAGTTCCGGACGTATCGGGTATCGACAAGGTCTTTGATTACCTCATACCCACTGATCTCGAAAATCGAGCTGTTGTAGGTGCGCGTATTCGCATCATGCTTAATGGGCGTCGTGTCGGTGGGTGGATAACACACGTTTCTCGTTACGGCGAGGGCGGTGATTCTGCGGTTTCGCTTGAACGCCTCATGCCGATTGTGTCTGTGTCGGGAATGGGCGTTGAGCCAGACCTGATTCCATTGACAAAATGGATTTCAGAACGATGGTGGGGGTCGTGGCGTTCAGTGTTGTCTAGTGCATCTGCACCACGTGTGCGAGAGCGAGTAGTCCACAGCCGTCGAAATAGTTCTCAGGACATCGGCTCAGATGCAGTCTCTGATGCTGCGTTTGAACTATTTCAATCGGGCGGTGGGTTGCTTGTTATTCCGCCTGCATTGTCTGCACTCGCGGTAGTGCTTCGGCTTGCATCTGTTGGCCCAGTACTTGTTGTATGTCCTTCACAGAAAATGGCATCAATGGGTGCAGCATTTCTTCGCCGCAAGGGGTTGAGCACTGCATTGGTTCCTGATGAATGGGACAGTGCGCGTGGCGGGGTTGATGTAGTCATTGGCACGCGTTCAGGGGTCTTTGCGCCATGCCCTGAATTAACTGCAATAGTCGTCATCGATGAGCACGATGAACTGTTGAAAGAAGAACGCTCTCCTGCATGGGATGCAACAGCAGTAGCGAGCGAGCGTGCGCGTCAGGCTGGAATTCCTTTCATTTGCACTTCTGCTGTCCCATCAGCCCAGTCGCTACATGTCCGAAGCGAGAACACAGTTCATGTGCTGGCAAAGAATGGTTGGCCCCAGATTGTTGTTGTGAATCTTTCAGATGTGCCCGTTGCGCAGTCATTGCTCTCTAGTGAGTTGCTGGAAGCTGTTGGAACATCTGGCGATACAACAGTGTGTGTTCTTAACACGAAAGGGAAGGCTCGACTTATTGTCTGCAAGTCGTGTCGTCATGTTCAGGCGTGTCCGACGTGCACGTCATTGTTGACATACGACGACGCTAATAATTTGTGGTGTGTGCGTTGCCAAGAATCCCATGGCGGCGTTTGTTTGGCGTGTGGACGTGCAGCATTCACCGTGCCGCGCGGGGGCGTGTCGCAGTTGGTGTCTCAGATTCAGGCTTCAACTCGTAACCCTGTGATTGAGATTTCATCTGACTCGCCCGATGACTGGAGCAAGGGAACTGTGTTTATTGGTACCGAGGCAGTGCTCCATCGCATACCCTCAGCAGACACCGTTGTATTCGCTGATATTGATCGCGACCTCGGAGCTCCTCGAATGACAGGTGCACATGAAGTGCTTTCAATGATTGCGAAGGCAGCACGCATGGTGGGGGCTAAGGGAAAACTTGTAATTCAGACGCGACAAATTGATAACCCACTAATTTTTGCGTTGTCTCAACCAAATGTGTCCCTTGCATTGCAGAAATGGAGTGATGATGATTCCGCTCAAAGACGTGCAATGACCCTTCCGCCTTTCGGCGCCATAGCACGAGTCTCTGTCACGGCCCCTCGATCAATTACAGAGATCACTTTGCCGGCCGGGGTCAACACGGCACGTGATGATGATGCCTTTCTTCTTCGTGCACCATCTCGAATTGAACTTGACGCTGCAGTTGCGTTACTTCGCGAAGAATTCGGTACCGCTGTACGTATCCATATTGATCCGTACCGTTTCTAACGTGTGGTTTTAACCTCAAGAACACGAAACCCATTGCGACTAGCAAGTCGAGTGGTGGGGTAGCTCAGGTCGGTCATCCATTGCGACAAAGAATCCGCCCCTAAGTTTTTGTTGACAACAAGGTAGGCGGTCCCATCCGCATCTAGTCGCGCAAGCCACAGTTCAAGCAGTTCGTGCAATGCAGATTTACCGATGCGAATCGGAGGATTCGACCAAATTGCTGCAAACGTGATTGATGGGTCAACCTCGTCGGGGGCCTTCACGACAACGTTTGTGAGACCATTTCGCGCGGCATTTTCTACGCACATGTCGCGAGCGCGCTTGTTTGTGTCTATCGCGTAGATGATGCATGCCGGGTAGCGGACTGCGAGAGTGAGCGCAATTGCGCCAGAGCCACAGCCGATGTCGCAGAGAAACGAACCAGGATCAATTGGTGCACAATCATGTTTAGCCATTACTTCCAGAAAGACTGACGTGCCTTTGTCGAGGCCGTGCTGGCTAAAGACGCCCGCGTCCGTGGAAAGCGTTAACTCGCCATCAGCACCGGTGACAGCAAATTCTTTGCGACGTGACTCGGCTTGTGGCGATTCCGAAAAATAGTGCTGGGGGTCTGATGATGAGGGGGTGTTCTTTGGCATGTTGTCTCCGCAGGTAGCCTTTCAGATTGTGGCCTATGACATTCGCACCTTCGGAGATCCAGTTCTCACTTCAGTAGCTGAGCAAGTCGAGAATATCGACGGCAAGATCGTGCGCCTGTCCCAGGCAATGCTTCAAGCTATGTACCAAGCACCAGGTCTCGGATTAGCGGCTCCTCAAATTGGAGTGCAGAAACAGATTTTTGTGTACGACGTCGACGGTGAACCTGTGACTTTGTTGAACCCTCGCATAGTCGAATCACGAGGCGAGTGGGTGTACGACGAGGGGTGTTTGTCAATTCCCGGACTGTATGTGGAAATGCTTCGTCCGAAAGAAGTGTTGCTCGAAGCAGTTGACCTTGGTGGAAACACAATCCAGATCGAGGCCGACGAATTACTGGCTCGCTTATTCCAACACGAACTTGACCACTTGAATGGGGTCTTGATGTTCGAACGTATGACTCCAGACCAACGTGAAGAAGCGCTGACTGAATACAAGCGTATTGCTGATGGGGGCACCTCTGAAGGAGAGACCCGCCATATCGGATTGAAGTAGTCATGACCCGTGAGGCTCGACCTCTCGTGTTTCTCGGCACTCCAATCGCTGCTGCCACTGTTCTGTCGGAGTTGATTCGAAATGGTTTTGAAATAGCTCATGTCGTGACTCGCGCCGACGCCAGACGTGGGCGAGGCTCGTCTACAACTCCAAGTCCGGTGAAGCAGATTGCCATCGAGAATTCCATAAGCGTGTCGCACGACATGACGTGGTTACAGGAAAACTCCAATCGAGATCTGCTTGGTGTAGTCGTTGCGTACGGCAAGATCATTCCTTCATCTGTTTTGTCCCACATTCCGATGGTCAACATTCACTTTTCATTGTTGCCACGTTGGCGCGGAGCTGCTCCTGTAGAACGTGCGATATTGGCGGGGGATATGCGTACTGGGGTGTGCATCATGAATGTCGAGGAAACTCTCGATACCGGTGTTGTCTTTGCTCGCCGCGAAATAGACATTCTGGGAACGCACACAACTGAGAATCTCACAGCCGATCTTGCTGTCGTGGGCGGACAACTGCTTGTTGACACGTTGAACGACGGACTTGGAATAGGTATCCCGCAGCAAGGCGAGACAACGTATGCAACAAAGGTCAGCACTGACGAACTTCGTCTCGATTGGAATGTCTCGAGTATTGACGTGCTGCGTAGAGTCCGAGCAGTGCGTTCCTACACAATGGTTGGTCCGCAGCGACTCAAAATTATCCATGCAGAACCATTACAAGACCCAGTGAAACTACATCCGGGGCTGTGTGATGCTGCCGGAATAGTGGGTACGCGTGATGGAGCGGTTCGACTGGTGTCTGTTCAACCCGAGGGGAAAGCCGTGATGGATGCTGCTTCATGGTTACGTGGCCGTAGCGGCCAAGAAATCATTCAATTCTCCTAACTCTTCGTAAAACCATCCTTGTGCCGAAGGGTTGTCTCGCTAGCCTCATCTCGTGCTGAAAATTGTCTTACCCAAGGGGTCATTAGAGACCGCAACGCTCGCTCTGTTTGACGCAGCTGATCTCACAGTGGTGCGTTCGTCTTCTGTTGAATACAAAGCATCTATCGATGATCCTCGTGTTGAGTCAGTCAGAATCCTTCGTCCCCAAGAAATTGCCTCGTATGTTCAAGAAGGTCTGTTTGATCTTGGCATCACCGGTCGCGACTGGGTTGAAGAAACATCAAGTGATGTTGTCAGTCTCGGAGAGCTTCGCTACTCAAAAGCTACGTCTCAGCCAGTACGTGTTGTTGTTGCAGTTGCAGACTCTTCACCTGCTCAGTCTGCGAAAGATTTGAAAGACGGAGTACGTGTCACCACTGAATATCCGGAAATGACTCGCCGTTATTTCGCAGAGCGCGGCATAAAAGCTGATATTCGTCTTAGCTATGGCGCCAGCGAAGCAAAGATTCCAGATATCGCTGATTGTGTGGTCGATATCACTGAGACAGGTCGAGCATTGCGCGCTTCTGGTCTTCGCATTATTGACACCGTTCTCACTAGCTATACGGAACTGATAGCTAATAAGGATTCATACGCCGATCCAGTGAAGCGTCACGCCATGGAGCAGCTAATGACATTGCTGACTGGCACGCTTGAAGCTCGAGACAAAGTGCTGTTGAAATTGAATGTGGCAGAGACATCGCTCGACGCAGTGCTTGCACTGTTGCCAGCAGCAAAGTCTCCCACGGTGTCGCGACTTGCCTCTGGTGACGTAGCTGTTGAATCGGTTGTTCCAAAGCGAGGTATCAACACTTTGATTCCTGATCTCATCGATGCTGGCGCCTCAGACTTGCTTGAAATTCCAATTTCAAAAATCATCCACTAGCTGATGCAGTCGGAAGAGTTGAGCGAAGAACTCAGAGGTACTGTCACATCGTTTAATGATGCGCACGGCCTAGGAGAAATCACAGATTCTGCTTCTGTCGTGTGGCCATTTCATTGCGTGTCGATTGCCGATGGGTCTCGCACCGTTGAAGTCGGACAAGCCGTTATGTTTCGCAACGGCTTTCGCGTAGCGCGCCCAGAGGCTGTCTCTATTCGTTCGGTGTAGCCGGAGACGATTTCTGAACAAACACCAGGCGTATGTTCCCAAGAGCTGCCACCAAAGTGTCGTGATGTTCACCCAGGCGTTCTCCTAGGCCATCAACAAGGAGCCCAAGGGCATCGATTGCCACCTGGGCGTCTGCGAGACGAACTGGTTCCGCAGACAGATGAATAGCTGCCAATTCAAAGAGGCCCATGGCATGGTTGGCCACAACGATGGCTGCTGGCACTTCTGCGAGGCGCCGACGGGCTTCGGCGACAGCCTCGAGGGCTTCGGCGGTGCCTTCGTCCATTTCTGGCTTTGGGGATTCTGTGGGGGGCATGGTGTGGTCAGAGCTCATGTGCCGATACCCTAACTGGCGTCAACTGAGCGAAGTGGGGCATTTGCCCCCACCGGTCCAGCCATTAGGTTGCGACAGGTCGAGAAGGCGAGCGATTCTGTCGCTCTGTGTCTGCTTTGCGCAATGGCGCAACATATCGCATCTTGCGGTATTGATACAGAGGAGGGCTTGCCCATTGCTTAGAAGTGAACAGTCATAGTTACGCCACCGAGTGAACCGCGCTACAACGAACGCATCCGTGCGCGCGAGGTTCGCCTGATTGGTCCAGATGGCAGCCAAGTTGGTGTTCGCACCACGGCTGACGCACTAGTGCTTGCTCGCGAGTTAGATCTCGACCTAGTCGAAGTCGCTCCACTTGCAAATCCGCCAGTGTGCCGCATCATGGACTACGGCAAGTTCCGTTACGAAGAAGCTCAAAAGCTGAAGGAATCTCGTAAGAAGACAACCCACGTCACCGTGAAAGAGGTGAAGTTCCGACCAAAGATTGGAAAGGGAGACTTCGATACAAAGGTTCGACACATGCGTGATTTCCTAGAAGACGGACACAAAGTGAAAGTAACTCTGCAGTTTCGTGGCCGCGAGGTAGCGCACCCTGAATTGGGCGCCAAAATCCTTGATGCAGCTCTCGAACAACTCGGATCGCTTGCCAAGGTGGAAACCCAGGCGCGACTTGAGGGCAGGAATATGACCATGGTTCTTTCACCAGACAAGAAGCCAGTCAAGAAATCGTCAGATAAGGACGAGCCACAGGAATCAGCACCAGTTGTTGAAAATGTGGTTCAACCAGAAGAAACATCAGAAGTACAGGAATAGAGGAAACACGACATGCCAAAGATGAAGACAAACAAGACCGCTGCAAAGCGTTTCAAAGTATCGGGAACAGGAAAGTTGCGCCGTCAAAAAGCCAACCGTCAACACTTGTTCGAAAAGAAGTCGAGTGTTCGTACCCGTCGTCTCGCAGGAACCACTGATGTGCATCCTGGCGATACCAAGAACATCAAGCGCCTGCTGGGCATGCGTTAATCGATACAAGAAAGATTTTAGGAAGGTAACACCATGGCAAGAGTCAAAAGGGCCGTACATGCCCGCAAGAAGCACAAGGCAATCCTCGAGAAGGCAAGCGGTTATTACGGAAACAAAAGCCGTTCATTCCGCGCAGCTAACGAACAGGTATTGCACTCCGGTCAATACGCATTTCGTGACCGTCGCGCAAAGAAGGGCGAGTTTCGTCGTCTGTGGATCCAGCGCATCAACGCTGCATGCCGTCAGAATGACATCTCATACAGCCGCTTTATCGCTGGTCTGAACGCAGCAGGAATCGAAGTCGACCGTAAGGTCATGGCTGATCTCGCAGTGTTTGATGCAGCAGCATTCTCGGCGTTGGTCGTGGCTGCAAAGGCTGCGCTCGCCTGAGCCGGCTTCCACTCTCTTCAGCAAACCCTCGGGTTCAACGACTGCGACGCCTCATCGGGCGTCGCAGTGTTCGTTATGAAGAAAGTTCCTTTGTCATTGAAGGACCAACGCTTGTCGCTGAAGCTGTAGCGGCTGGTTTCGTTCTCGTTGATCAATTCGTTCGCGATGATTACGACGGATACGAAGCAGCTGGTGTCTACACCCATGTTCTCGATGAGCGCACCTTTAATTCGGTGAGCGATACAGAGTCTCCACGAGGAATCATGGCCGTGTGCGAAATGCCTGCTGGCCGTGCGTTGTCGTTCTCATCGTCTGATTGGTTGTTGGTACTTGTTGAAGTTGCAGACCCTGGCAATCTCGGAACATTGGTACGTAGTGCTGAAGCAGCCGGTGCTAGTGGCGTCGTTCTTGTTGGCTCCACTGTTGACCCGTGGTCACCAAAGGTTCTACGCGCATCAGCGGGTGCAATGTTGCATGTTCCAATTTGGCAGATTGATTCACTTGACCAATTGCAGATGGCCGGTGTCAAACTCTTCGGTACTACCTCGCACAATAATGATGACGGCCTGAATCCGGAGTCGATCTATTCAGCAGACCTCAGTGGTCTTGTTGGTGTCGTTCTTGGTAACGAGGCTCGCGGTCTTGACCCAGAATCCCATGTTGATTCGTGGGTAACTGTCCCGCAGGTTGGCCGTTCTGAAAGTCTGAACGTTGCTATGGCTGGCACGGTCATCGCCATGCATATCGCCCACGCTCGCGGTTAATGCTCCCCGTGAGATCTGTGGTCGGGGAGTAGCGTTTCTTTCGTTATGACATCTGCATCAACCCCCGAACACGGGCAACTTGCCCAGGCTCTTGCTGATGGCATTGTCCAGATCCGCGAAGCCACTACTTCTGATCAATTGCGAACCATTGTCTCAGCCTTGACGGGCAAGAAGGGGCCAATTGCTTCAATCAAGTCATCGCTAGGAAAAGTGGCAGACATTGAGGCGCGAAAAGAATTGGGTCAATTAGTGAATGATGCGCTGGCAGCTCTCGGCGTCGCCACTGATGGCCGTTCGCGTGAATTGCGCGCAGTTGAATTCTCAAGTCAGATTGAGTCCGAACGTGTCGACATGACAGAGATTGCTATGTCAGCAAATGTAGAGCGTCGTCTTGGTCGTATGCATTTAGTGACGCAGGCAATGGAGCGTCTTGAAGATGTGTTCATAGGGCTGGGATTCCAGATTGCCGAAGGACCTGAAGTGGAAACCGACTTCTATAACTTTGAAGCTCTCAATATGCCTCCGTCACATCCTGCTCGCAGTATGTGGGACACATTGTTCGTTGAGTCAGATGTAGAGGGAAGCGTTGTATTGCGAACTCATACTTCGCCAGTACAAATCCGCGTCATGCAAGATTGGCCACCACCGATTTATGCAGTAATGCCTGGTCGTGTATTCCGCAAAGAGACGCCAGACGCAACACACATGCCTGTCTTTCATCAGATCGAGGGCCTCGTCATTGACAGAGGCATCACCTTTGCTGACCTTGCCGGCACTATTGAATCGTTTACAAAGGCCTTCTTTGGTCCTGGCTTCACATCTCGTCTGCGTCCGTCGTATTTTCCATTCACTGAACCAAGTGCCGAATTTGATATTCGTCGCCACGACGGAACATGGATTGAATTAGGCGGCTGCGGAATGGTGCACCCTCATGTCTTGCGAGCTGGTGGCTTAGACCCGAATGAGTGGAGCGGTTTCGCTTTCGGCTTCGGTATCGACCGCATGGCAAAGGAACGCCACGGAATCAACGACATTCGAGATATGTATTCCGATGACGTGCGCTTCACGGAGCAGTTCTCGTGAAAATTCTTTTCTCTATTCTTCGTGAGATGGCAGATCTGCCAAATGATCCTGATGCTGTTGCATTGGCGCTTAACTCACTAGGTCTTGCAGTCGAGGAGATGGACGTTGTTGGCGTACCTGTTCCGGGGGTCGTCACTGCGCGCATCATGCGTATGGAAAAGCATCCTGACGCCGCCAAAGTGACACGTTGTTTTGTTGATGCTGGAGACGGTGAAGAACGTCATGTCTGGTGTGGGGCTACAAACATGCAACCTGGCGACGTTGTTCCGTTAGCCACGTTAGGCACCACCATGCCTAACGGTATGGAGATTGCTCGTCGCGGAATTCTCGGCATTGATTCTGAAGGAATGTTGTGCTCAGAAGTTGAACTCGGACTTAGTGATGAGTCGTCTGGTCTCCTGATTCTTCCTTCTGATTCGCCTCTTGGGGTAAGTCCGTTCGATGTCCTCGGTATTGAACACGATGTCATTTTTGATCTTGACCTCACACGTAACCGTGCTGATTGTTGGGGGCATCTCGGTGTCGCGCGCGATCTTGCAGCCCATTTCGGTGTGCCGCTACGCGGACCGCGAATCGCTGCAGCATCTTCGGGTAGCAACAAATCATTAGATGTCGTTATTGATGCGCCTGAGCAGTGTGGTTCGTTCACGATTAGTTACGTCAGTGGCGTTTCAGTCGGCGCATCCCCTCGATGGGTTGCTAGTCGACTCGCACATCTCGGAATGCGGTCTATCAATAATGTTGTGGACGCTTCGAACTTGGTGATGCTTGAGACGAATCAGCCCAATCATGCCTATGACGCTGACGTTGTTTCATCTTTCCGTGTGCGTCTAGCTAATGCGGGGGAGACTCTCACAACTCTTGATGGCCAAACCCGCACTCTGCACGCTGATGATTTGTTGATTTGTAATGGGTCGTCTAACGCAGGTGTTGGTCTTGCTGGTGTCATGGGAGATCTACATTCAGAGATCACTGATAAGACCACAGCGCTTGCGATAGAAAGTGCATGGTTCTCACCAGATCCGATTCGCTATTCAGCAATTCGACATGGCCTTCGGTCTGAAGCATCAATTCGTTTCGAACGCGGAACAGACCCGAACGCATGGCAACAAGCTGCTGAACGGTTTGTCACAATCCTTCGCGAGACATGTCCAGATGCGACTCTTCACGCCGGAGCAACAGTGGTGCAAACAGCGTCGTGTCCTGTTCCTGTGTCCGTTGATGTTTCTGTCAAGCGAATCGAAAGCCTTCTTGGTGTTCATATCGAATCTGAGCGCATTGTTTCGATCCTGAACTCAATTGGTTTTGTAACCACTATCAAAGGCGACGTTGTGACATCAATTGTCCCTACGTGGCGGCCTGACTGCTCACAAGATGTTGATTTGATTGAAGAAGTTGCCCGCCATTTCGGTTATGACAACATTGGCAAGACCGTTCCCAACTCCACCGTTCATGGCCGTTTGTCAAATATGCAAGCGCGACGTCGTATCTTGCGTCGAGTACTTGTCGGACTGGGGCTCGATGAAGCAATGCCGTCTCCGTTTCTTGCTGCAGGAGACCTCGCGACTGTTGGTCTTCCCGAAGACAATGTGTTGCGAATTGCTAACCCTTTAGTGGCAGAAGAATCAATTCTTCGTACGTCGTTACGTCCTGGCGTTCTTCGCTCTTTGAAGTACAACCAATCTCACCGCGCACCTCAAATAGGGCTGTGGGAAATCGGACATGTATATCCGAAGTCGGATCAGCAACTCCCTGATGAAACAGAGCAATTAATCATTGTTGTTGCCGGAGGCAATGTAGAAACATCACTTGCGCAGTGGAATGCAATCTGTGACGCACTCTCTGTCGGTACTCAACTTGACCAATCACGCATTCCTGCTGGTCTGCACGCCGGACGTTCCGCAACTCTTGCCCGTGGCAAAAAGGTTGTAGGTGTCGTCGGTGAAGTCGATCCACTTGTTCTAGACATTCTCGGTATTGAAGGGCGTGTCAGCATCCTTGAAGTTGACCTGTCGGTCATTCTTAATGAAGAACCGAAGCCAGTGCAGGCAAAAGACATCAACAGGTACCCATCAAGCGACCTGGATCTTGCTTTTGTCATGGATGATTCAATTCCAGCTTCAACTTTGCAGCGTGCATTGCGCCAGGCTGCAGGAAAGCAGCTAGTCAGTATCGACTTGTTCGATGTGTATCGCGGCAAGGGAGTGGCTGACGGCTTTCGCAGTCTCGCTTTCCGCTTACGTGTGCAAGGTGTTGAAGCAACACTTACAGAATCGCAACTAGCTGAACTTCAGAAGTCATGTGTTGCTGCTGCAAGTAAAGCCGGCGCTTCTCTTCGCGCTTAATTAGCTTCAGGGTTTAACGGGTATAGCCCAAGCTTTTTCAATGGGCCGTCTTGTCGTTGAAGCACGTCGTTCCACAATGTGTCAGGCGAGGTAGTCAATACATCAGTTGACTGTGATGGAACGATGTACCAACTGTTGAATGTCACTTCGTCTTCAAGTTGTCCCGTGCCCCAACCCGAGTACCCACGAAACACACGATGCGGACCGTCGATATGAACGGGGCTAATTGACTCGATATCGACAGAACGAAGTCCTGAAAGAGCAGAACTGTCGGGAGTCATGCAGATGTAGCCATTTGGCTCTACAGGTCCACCGAGAAAAATGGTTGATGGCGATTGTGACGATTCCATCCATGAAGCGATGGGGGATTGGGCGTCCATTTGGTCAACGGTCAGAGGTCTGTTCAAAATCAGCCCCATTGCTCCGTCGTCTGATGAATAGGCAATAAGAAGGATGACGGCCCGATCGAAATGAGGGTCCTTCATATCCGGAGTGGCTACGAGGAGACTCCCTGGCGCCAGATTGGTGCTTGCATAATCATTCACTTACCCGTATCATAATACACTTATGGTCAGAGTAGGCATCATCGGAGCATCGGGATTCACAGGCGCAGAGCTGTTACGGCTGTGTGCTGCGCACCCAGAAGTAGAAGTGGTCTGTGCCACCGGAGATTCCCAGGCTGGAACCTTGGCAAGCGTTCTGTATCCATCATTGGCTGCTGCTTATCCGAACCTTGTGTTCGAAGAATTCAGCGCTGACAGGTTTGCCGGTCTTGATGCTGTCTTCTTGGGTGTGCCTCATGAGGCGGCGCTCGAGATGGCACCTCAATTGGTGGGCAAGGTCGGTGTCGTCATTGACTTGTCGGCTGCATACCGACTCAAAGATGCGTCCCTGTACCCAACGTGGTACGGATTTGAACATACGCAATCAGAACTACTTGCTCAAGCGGTGTACGGATTGCCAGAGCTCTATCGGTCGCAACTGGTTGGCGCGAAACTCATCGCGACGCCCGGCTGTTATGTAACTGCTGCTTCATTGGCGTTAACACCGCTCGTTCGGTCGGGGATCGTTAATCCGACAGGTGTCATTGTTGATGCTGCATCAGGTGTCAGTGGTGCTGGACGTGCATTGAAGCACTCATCAATGTTCTCAACTATTGACGAAGATTTCACGGCTTATGGTCTGCTCGATCATCGTCATACGCCTGAGATTGAGCAGGTCACCGGCGCGCAAGTTCTGTTTACGCCTCATCTTGCACCTATGAATCGCGGAATCTTGGCAACTTGTTATGCAAGACCACAAGGTGATCCACCGACAACGGCATCTTTGTTGGCAGCTATTGCAACCTTCTACAAGAATGAGCAATACATCGTTGTGCGTCCAAGCAGTCCGTCAACAAAGGCAACACTTGGTTCGAACAGTGTTCACATAACTGCCAGATTCGATGAACGCACTGGATACGTAATGGTCATTGCTGCACTCGACAACTTGGCCAAGGGTGCATCTGGTGGGGCAGTGCAGTCAATGAACGTTGCTTTGGGTCTACCTGAATCTTCTGGTCTATCGAACGTCGGTGTGTACCCATGAGTTCTCTTTCAACTGCACATGTGCTCGTAGAGGCATTGCCGTACATCCGTAGATTCGCCGGAAAAACGGTTGTCGTGAAGTTCGGTGGTAACGCCATCGCCGGCACGTCTGAACATGATGCGTTATCCCTCTTTGCTGAAGACATTGTCCTTATGCACACGGTCGGTATTCGGCCTGTCGTTGTTCATGGTGGGGGCCCTCAAATTAATGAGATGCTCACACGGTTGAACATTGAGTCGACTTTCTCAAATGGGCTTCGGGTTACAGACGCTGCAACTATGGAAGTTGTCCAGATGGTTCTTAATGGCCAAGTGAATCCACAAATCGTGAGCGCAATCAATACTCACGGAAATGTTGCCGTGGGTCTCTCGGGTGAAGACGGGCGCACATTGCAGTGCGTTCCTCGTGATGCGTCACTGGGATTCGTTGGAGACATTGAACGGGTTCGCACGCACGTCATAGAAGGCTTGTTGGCCGACGGTCTTGTGCCTGTTTTGTCGACTGTTGGTGTTGATGTGAATGGGCAGCCGTACAACGTGAATGCTGATACTGCAGCTGGCGCAATTGCCGAGGCATTGAGCGCCGAGAAGATCATCTATCTCACAGACATTGCTGGTTTGCGCAAAGATATTGATGATGCTTCATCACTAATTCAACGGATATCGGTTACAGACCTGAGCGCGTTGATTGCTGACGGCACAATTTCTGGGGGAATGATTCCCAAGATTGAGAGCTGTATGCAGGCAGTCAAAGGTGGTGTCAAGAGTGCACATATTCTTGATGGCCGCATTGCACATGTTCTTTTGTTAGAACTATTCACCGACCAGGGTGTCGGCACGATGATTACGGGAGTCAACTGATGTCACATCAATTTTTAGAAAACGATATAGCGATTGCTGCAAACAAGGGTCATGACTATTGCCCGTTCATTCCTGTGTTCGGTGCGCCGGCAGAAATGTTCGAGAAAGGCGAGGGTACTCAACTGTGGTCAGTTGACGGCAAGAGGTATCTCGACTTTCTTAGTGGTATTGCAGTTGTGTCTTTGGGGCATGCGAACCCTGTTATTGCTAAGGCAATTGCAGATCAGGCAAACACGCTTGTGCATGTTTCAAACTTCTTTGCAAACACAGTTGCTACAAAAGCTGCCGTTGAGATATCCGGGCTCATGCATGAGGCTGGCGCTGGCGATGGTCAAGTGTTCTTTTGTAACTCAGGTGCTGAAGCAAACGAAGCCGCGATAAAACTTGCGCGTAAGTTTGGTGGCCGTGGTCGTCATGTCATCGTGTCTGCCTACGGCAGTTTTCATGGTCGCACTCTTGGTGCGTTGGCACTCACTGGTCAACCTGCAAAGCATGAAGTATTCCAGCCAATGCCGGACGGGTTTCGTTATTGCGAGTTTGGTGACATCGAATCATTGAAGGCTCAAATAGACCCAACTGTTGCTGCAGTCATGCTCGAATCAATTCAAGGCGAAGGGGGAGTCATCCCGGCTGACCCTGCATATCTTCAAGCTGTTCAGCAGTTGTGCAAAGAGCGTGGTTTGTTACTCATCATCGATGAAGTTCAAACCGGGTTTTGCAGAACCGGAAAATGGTTCGGTTTTGAACATGCTGGTATTTCACCAGACGCCGTAACGATGGCGAAGGGAATGGGCAACGGAATGCCCGTTGGTGCCCTATGGGCTCGCCGCGATGTTGCTGCAGTTCTGCAGCCAGGCGACCACGGATCTACATATAGCGGTACGGCACTTGCAACTGCCGCAGTGTCGGCTGTGATTTCGGAAATGAAGAGACTTCATGCCGATGAATTGGCTGTGCGCCAGGGTGCACGACTGACCAAAGGTCTGTTGGCAATTCCGAAGGTCGAATCTGTACGCGGCGCCGGTCTTTTGCTCGGTGCACAACTTGTCGAAGGCATCGTTGCCGGAGACGTCTACAAAGCACTACTGGAAAAGGGTCTCATCGTTAACGCTGTAAACGCTTCAACACTGAGGCTCGCACCGCCATTGACTGTATCTGATGCAGAGATTGATGAAGCTGTTGCTCTTATTGCTGAGGTGTTGTCATGACGCGTCATCTTGTAGACATCGCGTCTCTTTCCGTTGCAGAACTCCGTCATATTCTGGACTTATCTGTGGCGGCTCCGAAGCATGCGTTGGCAGGAAAGGGTGTCGCGCTCATCTTTGAAAAACCATCCAACAGAACTCGTCATTCCATGGAGATGGCAGTTGTTCAACTAGGTGGTCACCCTGTGTACACGCGGGGTGAAGAGGTTGGCTTCGATGTGCGGGAATCAGTTGAAGATGTCACTCGCATTATGGCTGGCTATCACGCCGTCCTAGCTGCACGGGTGTTTCGTCATTCATTCATAGAACGAATGGTTGCAGTCTCTGATGTGCCTGTCATCAACATGTTGAGCGATGCGTCTCACCCGCTACAAGCGTTAGCGGACATCATCACGATGGAAGAGCATGTCGGTCCGATTGCGCAGTCGACTGTTGCGTACATAGGTGACTACAACAATGTGGCCCGGTCGCTAGCCGAAGCCGTTTGTCTGTTGGGAGGAACCATTTCGCTCGGATGTCCATCTGCGTACGACGCCGATGATGATGAATTGGCTCGGCTTGCAGCGCTTGGTGGCACGGTGCGTCAAAGCGCATCCCCGCAAGAAGCGATTGCCGGTGCCGATGTTGTGCACACGGACACTTGGATTTCTATGGGTCAAGAAGAAGAATCAGCAATCCGTCGCAAGATCTTTTCGAAGTACTGCGTCGATGAGGACCTGATGGCTCTAGCTGCTCCTAATGCAAAGTTCATGCATTGCATGCCTGCGCATCGTGGCGAAGAGGTGTCAGCAGATGTCTTTGACGGGCCAAACAGTGTTGTCATTCAGCAGGGTCACCACAGGCTTACTGCAGCTAGAGGAGCTCTTGCGTGGGTTATGGAGAAGTCATGAGCAGTAAACAGCAACGCCAACAAATGGTGACTCGGTTAATCGCACACGACAATGTGTCTAGCCAGCCACATCTGCAAGAGCTCTTAAAGGCTCAAGGAATTGAAGCTACTCAGGCCACAATTTCACGTGACCTTGAGGAACTTGGTGCTGTGAAGATTCGAATCGCTGGGGGAGACTCCATCTATGCAATTGCGGAATATGCACCAGCTCGAGTTGCTCCATCTGATCAATTGCGTCGTGTCATGGCCGAATGGGTCGCTGAAGTGACATCAAGTGGAAATTTGGTTGTCGTGCGTACGCCACCTGGTTGTGCGCACGTTGTTGCATCCGCACTTGACCGCAGCGGTCTTGTCGGATTGTTAGGCACGGTTGCAGGCGATGACACGATCATGTGTGTCGCTACTGAAGAGGTTGGCGGCACAGGTTTAGCCGAGCAGTTACGGTCGCTCTCGGGCGTTACAGACGCCACTGGTGGCATTCCACGAAAGAAGGGTGCAGCTCATGTCTGACAAGAAGGTTTCAGAAGGTGCAGCACTATGGCACGGACGTTTCGACGTTGCCCCAGCCGACGACTTGATGGCATACACAGAAAGTTTGTCATTCGATCAACGGTTATGGCGTGACGACATAGTCGGCTCTCACGCACACGTATCAATGTTGGTATCTGTCGGGTTGATGTCTCAAACAGATGGCGAATCTGTGCTGGTTGCATTGCAAGCGGTGGGCGAAGAATTCTCAAAAGGCAGTTTCGTATTCGAAGCAACTGATGAAGACATTCACACAGCCATTGAACGACGTGTCACGCAGATTGCAGGCGAGCCAGGCGCTCGAATTCATACGGGGCGCAGTAGAAACGATCAAGTTGCTACGGCTGTTCGGCTGTGGTGCAAACGGGAAGTAGCAGTTGTGGCTTCCCATGTGCTCGCGCTAGTGAACACATTGGAAGAACGCGCAGTAGAAGCTGATGCCAGTACGCCACCAGTCAGAATGCCTGGGTACACACACGTACAACACGCACAACCGGTACTTCTTTCGCATCACCTACGTGCACATTCATGGGCATTGCTCCGTGATGTCGACAGACTTTCTGATGCGCTCGCACGTCTTGATGTCTCTCCGTTAGGCGCCGGAGCGTTGGCGGGGTCTTCCTTGCCAATCAACCCAACGCATTCCGCAGAGACCATGGGATTCGCCACCATTTTTGCAAATTCTCTCGATGCAGTATCCGACAGAGACTTCGTTGCTGAAATTCTGTTTTCAATTGCCTTGTTAGGGGTTCATCTTTCACGCATAGGTGAAGAGTGGGTGCTGTGGACCAGTGCTGAGTTCGGCTTTGCTGTGCTTGATGATGCATATGCAACTGGTTCGTCCATGTTGCCGCAAAAAAAGAATGCTGACATCGCTGAATTGGCTCGCGGTAAAGCAGGTCGACTCATTGGAAACCTCACTGGTCTTCTCGCGATGCTCAAGGGTCTTCCCCTTGCGTACAACAGGGATTTACAGGAAGACAAAGAGCCCCTCTTTGATTCTGTTGATCAAGTCCGTCGGGCACTCATCGCTGTAAACGGAATGATCAAGACTGCGACATTCAAAACAGAGAGCATGATCAAAGGCGCAGACGCAGAAGCCCTAGTAGCAACTGATCTTGCAGAATGGCTTGTGCATCGGGGAACACCGTTCCGTCAGGCCCACTCCATTGTCGGCAAGATTGTGCGTGATTCCATCGCTACGGATGTGCCGATGGTTGACATCGTTAGTGGTCACGAGTCATTCGGGCCTGATGCGGTTTCTTTGTTTAACCCCGGAGTATCGGTTGAGCGTCGTCAGTCGCCTGGTGCATCCGGGCCACTTGCTGCACAAGAGCAGAGGGCGCGACTAATGGAAGCTATACGGAAAGCAGAGGAGCGTTTAGCATGACATTTGTTCAAGATTTCCGAGTTCGTTACAACGAATGCGACATGCAGAATGTTGTTTTCAACGCCAACTATTGGATCTATGCAGACGATGCAGTAGCGCAGTTTGTTCGCCAAGGTCTGGCCGATGAACTAGGTAAAGAGATTGCGGAAGTAGATCTCATAGCAGTTGGCTTTGACTTCATGTTGAAGACTGCAACGGGTACCTGGCATAAGGGTGCAAAATACACAGACATTATTCACGCTGCCTGTTCCGTTTCGCGTTGGGGAAACACTTCATTTGATGTCACAGTCGACATGACAGTGAATGGCGAGCAAGTATTCGATTGCATCATCACCTATGTCAGCGTTACACCAGGCGCCCCGCAACCAGCGCCTGTGCCTGACGTCGTTCGACGCGCGTTGAGCTAAAGCCAGTTCATGTTTTGGCCGTGATAACCAATCTCGGCCAAACGAAAGTGGCGCGGCTCTGCGCTAGAGCCGTCAAAAACATCTACCTGAATATCTGCAACTGCACCTGCTGGTTCCATTCGGGCCCACACGATTGGGTGTGTTGTGGTTGCTGTTTTGCCTGCGTTGTAGATCGCTTGCTTCAGTTTGTTCTGTGTTTGAGTGCCGAGATACTGCCACACAATCGAATGAAAGATAAGCGTGGCATGACCATTTGTCCGTGCAAGTTGCTGAGTTATCCACTCATCTGCTGAAGCCTGGTCAACTAGTGGTCGGTGTGTTTTTGCGATGGCAATAGCGGAGCGCAGTCGTTCGAGACGCAATCGCTGATCTGGCCAAACGAACGACAGAAGTCGCGATTCATCCCCAGGTTGTGTGACATCAATGGGGGAGATGTCACAACCCCGTTTGCTAATTGCTGTTGCACCGATTCGCGGTACATCTGGAGCGTTAGAAAACCAGTCGCCCATGAAGCGAAGAGAAGAACTCGGATCACCCATGCGCAGTTGTCCGAAGCATCCGTAGAAGCGGTCGAAGTTAAGGTTCAGTCCGGCGCTTGCACCAATCTCCAAGAGATTGAATTCTTCGACACCAAGTGTTGTGATCCAGTGGCTCAAAACAAGGTGCGCAACGCTACGGCCAACTTCGTTGGTCTGTACTTGGGTGGCTAAACCGTTTTCTATGTCTTCAAGGTGGTCTCGCATATACCCAATGAAATCAGCGGTGAAGTCCTCTGCAGGCTTTCCTCCGACACTCGGATAATGACGTGCGAGTCGGTCATCTTTTCCTTGCAGCACCACTCGATGTATGGCACCTGCCAACCGCAGTGGTACCGCGTCATGCACTGGTCGAAGGCTTCGCCCTGCAAGAAGTGCATACGTACGTCCACCGTCTGCATAGTCGGCTGCCAAGTCTGTAAACAAGGAGCTGTACATGGCAGAGCCCAATGATCGGCACGATTCGGCCTGTTGAAGAAGCGCTCGCAGCATCTCGTCGCCGTCAAACAAACTCATATTCCCTGGTGATGTAGACGACGAACTGATGAAACGATATTAGTGCAGGCCGCAATGGTGTCACCGTGTAAGACTTTGTACGTGACATCTTCCGGCCTCTTTTCCGACCTTTCCGCACGTGGCCTCATTCACGACTCCACTGATGCCGCAGCACTATCTCTGCGGCTCGATACAGGTCCGATAGGTATTTACGTAGGTTTTGATCCGACAGCAGATTCTCTCCATGTTGGGCACCTCCTCGGGCAATTAACTCTTCGACGTTTCCAACTCGCTGGTCATCGTCCGTTTCCACTTGCAGGCGGCGCAACCGGAATGGTCGGAGACCCATCGGGAAAAAGCGAAGAAAGAAATCTTCTTGACCGTGAAACGCTCGAACACAATGTGTCGCACATAAAGAATCAGTTGTCGCGCTTACTTGATTTCTCCCCTGGAAAAAGTGCAGCGACTCTTGTAAACAATGCTGATTGGACTGCAGGAATTAGCGCACTTGATTTCTTGCGCGACGTTGGTAAGTACATCACTGTGAATCAAATGATGGCAAAAGAATCTGTAAAGAATCGTTTGAATTCTGAGAACGGTTTGTCATACACAGAGTTCAGTTACATGTTGCTGCAAGCCAATGATTTCAGGCATCTTTGCGCTAATCATGATGTTGAATTGCAAATGGGTGGTTCTGATCAGTGGGGAAACATCACTGCAGGAATTGATCTGATTCGTAAATCGTTATCACGCAGTGCATTCGGTGCAACCTGGCCATTGGTTACAAAAAGTGATGGCACAAAGTTTGGTAAAACTGCAGACGGTGCAGTGTGGTTAGATGCGCAACGTACATCGCCGTATCAATTCAGACAGTTTTGGATGCAAATGGCAGACGCAGATGTTGTGAAATACCTTCCGCAGTTTTCTCTTGCATCGATGAATGAAGTTTCGTCGTTACTCGAAACACATTTGTCAGATCCGGGTAAGCGAATCGCGCAACGTTCGCTTGCAACAGAACTCACAGTGTTGGTGCACGGCGCTGAGGCAGCGCGTGATGCAGAAGCTGCTGCGGAAATTCTGTTTGGGGGAGACCCAAACGGTGCAACTCGTGAGGCATTGCAGGCAGTTGCTTCAGAGGTTCCTAACTCAGTCGTGACACGAGAAGATCTGGAAGATGTGTTTGGTCTTTTGGCCCGTTCGGGCATTGCCAGCAGCACCAGTGACGCGCGTCGCTCTGTTGAACAAGGCGGAATCAAGGTCAATGGCCAGACCTTGGAAAAGGGTGAAACCCTTGCCAGCAAAGGGATTCTGCATGATCGTTGGGTCCTGGTTCGGAAAGGTAAGACCACGTACCACGTGCTGACCCTGGCCTGAAAAGCCAGTTTGTCCACAGATGTAAAGACTTCCGGATTTCTCTGAAACCCGTGTTGGAAGTGGGTCTAAGGCGCCGTTAGCATTGCAACTCGCCCCTCTAACGCGCATGCGTGTTTTTGGGGGTCGGTATCACTGCCCTTCGGGGTACATGCCGAGAGCATCAGCTCCTTGAAAACAGAAGAGAAGACTGAACAACAGTGCGGGCAGTAAGGCGACTTAGGTCGTCGATATTGCCTGTCAATTCGAGATGGATTCCAATCCATCTCACAAACAAAAAAACAATAAGTTAGGAACTGGGTCTTTGGGGTTATTCCCCCCGAGGCCCACGGACTTTCCAGAACGACCCCGATGCAAATCGGTAGTTCTTGACGGAGAGTTTGATCCTGGCTCAGGACGAACGCTGGCGGCGGGCTTAACACATGCAAGTCGAACGAGGTCCATCTTGTAGCAATACAAGTGAAGACCTAGTGGCGAACGGGTGAGGAACACGTGAGAAATTTGCCCCGAACTTTGGGATAACAGTTGGAAACGACTGCTAATACCGAATGCCGTTACGAAGTGGCATCACTTTGTAACGAAAGAATTTCGGTTCGGGAGAATCTCGCGGCCTATCAGCTTGTTGGTGAGGTAACGGCTCACCAAGGCTACGACGGGTAGCTGGTCTGAGAGGATGATCAGCCACACTGGGACTGAGACACGGCCCAGACTCCTACGGGAGGCAGCAGTGGGGAATCTTGTGCAATGGACGAAAGTCTGACACAGCCACGCCGCGTGCGGGAAGAAGGCCTTCGGGTTGTAAACCGCTTTCAGCAGGAACGAAAATGACGGTACCTGCAGAAGAAGATGCGGCCAACTACGTGCCAGCAGCCGCGGTGATACGTAGGCATCAAGCGTTGTCCGGATTTATTGGGCGTAAAGAGCTCGTAGG
>CAIZMV010000305.1 GCA_903934195.1 uncultured Acidimicrobiaceae bacterium
CACGATACTTGCCATAGAGTCAATGGAATGGCTCGCGAAAAGATCTACACCCGGGAAGGCGACGACGGCACGACCGGACTCTTTTATGGAGGCCGAGTGCCGAAGGACAGTGAGTTGCCTCGTGCCTACGGAGCCGTTGACGAAGCACAGGCCGTCATTGGTCTTGTACGCACAGCAGCAGGGCATGGTTCAGAGGTTGATGCCATCGTGGTGCCCATGATGAAAGACCTCTATGTGCTCATGGCTGAGTTAGCCACATTGCCTGAAAATCGTCACAAGCTGACCCCTGGCAAGAGTTGTGTGACATCTGAGATGGTTGACCGCCTAGAGAGCATCATTGATGACCTTGATACGAAGTTTGATCCACCAACCGAGTTCGTAGTGCCTGGTGAACACCCAGTTTCTGCGTGGCTCGACTTTGCACGTACCACTGTGCGTCGTGCCGAGCGTCAGGCGTTTGCTGCGGCACCGCCACCAAGTTATGTGGTGCCGTATCTCAACAGATTGTCTGACTTGTTGTGGACCATGGCACGGTGGCAAGAGGGCACATCGCGCCCAGTTAAGAGTCTTTAGGCACTTCGGCATTAGCGCAGTGAGCGTCGCCACATAGAGTGGGGACATGCGTACTGCTTTTTCTGTATCAAAGTCCGTTCCAGCCAAAGTGGCAGCCATCGTTATTCCGATTGCTGCTTCTGGTCCTATTCCGAGTGGAGTTGGGCTTAACCGCGCGCAACTAGCTGCGCTTGGGTTTGAAGGCAAGACTTCACAAACTCATACGTTGACACCAGCTGCCGGAAAAACCGCTGTGCGCGTACTAGTCGGCATTGGTGATGTACGTGACTTGAATACAAGCGTGTTGCGCAATGTTGCAGCGTCTGCTGCTCGTGCATGTGCACGATACGAATCTATTGCAACCACATTGCCGGGCGTTATTCGTGGAAGCGCGAAAGCGTCAACACAAGCAGTTGTGGAGGGAATTGCACTTGCTCTTCACCGTTGGGTTGCATTGAAGAACGATAAGTCTGGTCTTGCGAAACTAACTTCAGTTACTTTGGTATCGGCTGAAAAAACTGCTGATGTTCAAGCGGGAATGTTGATGGGAATTGCTACGTCAACTGCGGTGTGTACCGCACGCGATTTTGCAAACACTCCGCCATCGCATCTCACTGCTCGCCAATTTGCAGACCATGCCGTGGCAATTGCCAACGCATCTGGGTTAGAAGTCACCGTGTACAACCGCGATCAACTCATCGCGATGGGCTGCGGCGGACTCGTTGGCGTTAATGCCGGAAGCACAGAGCCGCCTCGCATGGTGAAGTTGGTCTACACGCCAACATCAGCCAAAGGAAAAGTAGTGCTCGTCGGTAAAGGCGTTATGTACGACTCCGGTGGTATCTCACTGAAGCCAAGCAACGAAAGCCATGCGGCCATGAAGATGGACATGAGCGGCGCAGCTGCAGTGCTTTCCACCATGGGTGCTTTGCGTGCAATGAAAGTAAAGACTCAAGTAACTGCATACCTCATGTGCACAGACAACATGCCAAGCGGTAGTGCATTGAAGTTGGGTGACGTGCTCACAATGCGCAACGGAAAGACTGTAGAAATTCACAACACCGATGCTGAGGGCCGTCTGATTCTTGCCGACGGTTTGTCATTGGGAGCAGAATCAAAGCCTGACGCCATGATTGATATTGCAACACTTACAGGTGCTTGCCTTGCTGCTCTCGGAAAGAGAATGGCCGGAGTATTGGGAAATAACGCCGGAGTCATTGATCAATTGAAGGCATCAAGTACTCGTACTGACGAGCTGTTGTGGGAACTTCCATTGTTTGCTGATTACCGCAGAATGCTCGATTCAAACGTTGCAGACATGCGCAATATTGGTGGCCCTCTTGCTGGTGCAACAACCGCAGCCTTGTTCCTTAGTGAGTTTGTAGGTTCAACACCATGGGCACACCTTGACATTGCAGGCCCAATGGATGCCGACAGTGACAGCGGTTGGTTGAACCGTGGGGCAACTGCCTACGGCACCCGACTTCTGATTGACTTCTGTGCCAACTTCACAAAGCCAGCAAAAAAGAAGTAACTAGTTTTCAAGCGGCAACAAGTGGGTTGCTGCTTCTTCCAAATGAGAATTCCAATCAGGTACCGAAGATGGTTCCGCAAGTGGAATAACGACAAACTTTGATGCTCCAACATCGACAAACTGTTGGATGGTGTGCGCCAACGAATCCCATCCGGTTGGAACCAGAACAGATACGTCGTCAAGGTCTGGCCTACGAGCTTTCA
>CAIZMV010000306.1 GCA_903934195.1 uncultured Acidimicrobiaceae bacterium
ACGCTGCTGTCTTTGACAGCTTTGCTGCTGACTTTGCTGAGTAGAGGCTCTTTGATTCTCCACCAAGCGTTGCTGCTGTAATGGTGACCTTTGCGTTCTTGTACTTCTTAGCGGCTGCTGATGTCATTGACACTGCGAACTCAACGTTTGAAGCCTTCTTTGCAACAGAAACTGTTACGCCGTCCTTGGTTGACTTGAGCTTCTTAGCAACTGTTGTTGCCTTGTTTGCTGCAGCAATAACTGGGTCGTTCCACTTTGTGATTTGGCCAGCAAAAATCTTTGCAACTACTTCACTCGGGAGACGCACAGTTGCGTTCGCTGGTGAAATTCCGTCGAGGCGATAACCGATTGCAATTGCGCCACCAACAAGTGGGACATAGACCAAACCTGCTGGAGCTGTACCGGCGCTGTAGGCGGATTCAGATCCACCGAACAAGTAGGTGCCCTTTGTAAATCCGCTCTTTCCAGAACTGGAGCCGACTGACGCATAAGTGACAATGTCTGATGCAGTGTTCGATTGAGTATTGCGGTTGTATTGTGCAGCGCAGATATCCATCATGTTGGCAAGGAAGCTTGCTCCGCCGCCGCCAATTGAGGCTGCGTTAGCTGGTCCTACGCCAGCAACACTTGCGAGTGAGATTGCCGCAATTGCTATTGCAGCCTTCTGTCGTAATTTCATTTGTTCTCCTGTTTAGATAGGGCATTACTTATTCCCTGCACAGAGCATAAGTAAGCCTCTTAACAGGCATGTATCGAATCACCAAACCCAGAGGGTACGGAAGATTAACAATGAGTTAACTGGGGTCAGCCGAAGCGACCTTGCACGTAATCAGCGGTCCGCGTATCAGATGGATTAGAAAAGATGTTCGTAGTGAGATCAGCTTCAACAAGGTGACCTGGACCACCATCTGAGAGGAAGAAGGCACAATAATCACTAACACGAGCAGCTTGTTGCATGTTGTGCGTAACAATGACGATGGTCATTGACGCTGACAACTGAACAATGGTTTCTTCCACTCGAAGTGTTGAGCCCGGGTCGAGGGCCGAGCATGGCTCATCTAACAACAACACTTCTGGGTTAAGCGCTAACGCGCGTGCAATACACAAACGCTGTTGCTGACCACCTGAAAGTGAGCCTCCAGCTGAGCCGAGCCTGTCTTTGACTTCTTTCCAGAGCCCGGCCCGTGTGAGGCAATCTTCAATAAGGGCATCTTTATTTGAGGTTTTGACACGCGACAACTTCAACCCTGCCACCACGTTCTCGCCAATGTTCATGGCAGGAAATGGGTTTGGCTTCTGAAACACCATTCCGATTCGGCGACGAATATCAATTGGGTTAACACCTGGATCATAAATGTCATTACCAGCGAAGAGAACTTCTCCGGCCATTGCAGCCCTCGGGATGAATTCATGCATGCGATTGAGAAGTCGAAGGAAAGTTGACTTACCGCAACCTGAAGGACCAATGAGTCCTGTCACTGTGTTCTTTGGGAAATGCAAAGAAATGTCGGCTAGGGCGTGATGCTTATCAAACCACGCGTGTACATTTCGTGTTTCAAGTCCTGATTCTGACTTCACCA
>CAIZMV010000307.1 GCA_903934195.1 uncultured Acidimicrobiaceae bacterium
CCGCACACCTTGGGGGCAAACGTGGCACATGACCTTATTATCCGTAACGGACTCATCGTCGACGGCACTGGCCGCGATGGCTATACAGCTGACATCGCGATTGATGGAGACACTGTCACATTCATTGGCGATCTCACTGGCGAAATTGGCACACGAGAGATTGACGCCAAAGGCCTAGCTGTGACTCCGGGCTTTATTGACCTTCACACGCACCTTGATGCCCAGGTGGGTTGGGACCCACTCATGACTTCCAGCTCATGGCATGGCGTCACCACCGTATTGATGGGTAACTGCGGCGTTACTTTTGCACCAGTTGCAAAAGGTGATGAACAGTTCCTCGCAGAAATGATGGAGAGCGTGGAAGACATTCCGCGCGAGGCAATCTTGAACGGGCTCTCATGGGACTGGGAGACATACCCCGAGTACTTAGATTCAGTTGAGAAGCTGAATCCTGCTCTCAATATTGTTGGCATGGTTGGGCATTGCGCAGTGCGTTACAACGTGATGGGCGAACGCTCACTTAGTGACGAGCCTGCAACCGCACAAGAACTACAACGCATGAGCGACATTGTTGCTGAATCTGTCGCAGGTGGTGCAGTTGGTTTCTCAACATCACGCATTTTGTTGCACGTGGTGCCAGATGGCCGTTACGTACCAGGCACTCTTGCACCCAAAGACGAGTACCTTGCAATTGCCGATGGTCTCAATGCTGGCGGCGGTGGAATCTTCCAAGCAGTTAATGACTTCGCAACGAAAGCCGCTCACGAATTTGATCTGTTGCAGTCAATGTCAGAAGCATGCGGAGATGTTCTGTTCTCTGGCGGTGTCGGCAATGGCGACAAACGATCAGCAGAAGGATTCGGCAACTTCCTCAACAGCACTCGTGCTAACGCTGGCCGCATCACATCAGCTGGCATGACTCGCCCTAGTGGGTCTTTGTGTGGGCTTGCTCAAATCTCTCCTGTAAAAGGAAAGAAGTGGCGTGCACTGATGGACCTTCCTACTCTCGAAGACCGCGTGGCGGCATTGCGTAACGCAGCAACCCGCGCTGAACTTGTAGAAGAAGGTAAAGAAAAAGGCATGTGGTACGACCCGAATCACATCTACCCATTAGGAACTGAATTCTCGCCTAACTACAACGAGCAAAACGGCGTTTCAATTGCGCAACTTGCAGAAGCTGCTGGTGTTCACCCAGTTGAACTCGTCATTGATCGTCTCATCGAGTCAAATGGTCTCGAGCTGTTCAACACTTGGTTCTTTAACCGCAACACATCAGACCTTGAAGATTTCTTGGCACTTGACCATGTGTACCCAGGTCTTGCAGATACTGGCGCCCACATTGGTCAAATCTGTGATGCAGATGCCACCACGCATTACTTGCAGTACTGGTACCGCACACGTGGTGTTGTCACGTTGCCTCAGGCCATTCGCAAGCTCACCAAAATGCCAGCTGAAGTACTCGGCTTGAAGAAGCGCGGAACTCTTGAAGTTGGGAATTTTGCTGACATCAACATCTTTGATCCACAAACCGTTGCATCAGGTCAACCAACGTACGTGAATGACTTCCCTAACCAGACAGGACGTTTGCTCATCAAGTCACGTGGCTACGCAGCAACAATTGTCAACGGTCAAGTTGTGACTGAACAAGGCAACCACACAGGTGCTCGTCCGGGTCGCGTTATTCGCGAATTCGCACGCGCCTAACTATTTAGGCGGACCGCCCTTAGTAAATGCAGTTCCAGGTGGGTCAATTGCCCATGCTGGTGATTCACCCC
>CAIZMV010000308.1 GCA_903934195.1 uncultured Acidimicrobiaceae bacterium
AGTTCGCTACGTGAAAGTAGCTCTTGTCCGCCCTCTGCGGTGCCTGCAGAAATAATGGTCATGAGTGAGCACCTTTGAACTGCACAGGAATAGAACCTTGGCTGTAGTCCTTACGCAATGGATGTCCATCCCAGTCTTCTGGCATCAAAATTCGTGTCATGTCTGGATGACCAGAAAAGACAATTCCGAACATGTCGAAGGTCTCACGTTCGTGAGCTTCTGTTCCAGGATGAATATCAAACAATGTTGGAACCGTGGCATCTTCTGCTGGAACCTGAACTCGGACACGAATTCTCTTGCGTTGCGACAATGACAACAAGTTCACTACTAGTTCAAACCGTTCAGGTTGAATACCGAAACCAATAGTGCGTTGGGGCATTGCAAGGTAATCGGCACCAGTGAGATCAACGCACATCTCGTACCCTTCGTCGGCGAGAGCCTTGATTACTGAAACGTACTGATCGCGTGAGGCATGTAAGACGCGTTGCCCGTGAGAATCTTGCACTGGACAACCATGCTGAGTCTCTACAGCATTCTCCACCGTGTCTGTTGAGTCACTCATGATTACTTCGTACCAATGGTGACTGAAGTGTGCGCTGCGAGTTCAGATGAAAGTTCAACACCGGCTCCGCCGTTGTTAGCAACGCGACGACGCATGATTTCACCGTCTTCAATCAACTGATGCAAGGTTTCGATTGCATGAATCAGAGTTTCAGGAGTTGGTGGGCAACCAGGTGCGTACACATCAACGGGAACAATCTGGTCGACACCTTGCACAATTGCATAGTTGTTAAACATGCCGCCGCTTGATGCACATACGCCCATTGAGATGACCCATTTGGGTTCCATCATCTGGTCATATACCTGACGAAGTACAGGAGCCATTTTCTGACTCACGCGACCAGCAACAATCATGATGTCTGCTTGGCGAGGAGACGCGCGGAACACTTCCATTCCGAATCGTGAAAGGTCGTAATGCGATGCACCAGTTCCCATCATTTCAATTGCACAACATGCAAGACCAAACGACGCTCCCCAGCTTGAACGCGAGCGTGCCCACTTCACCAAGTCTTCGATACGTGCAGTAACGAAGTTGTGGTCCATTCCACCTAGACCGTCGTCGGCAATGTTTTGAACAACACCCATTAGGCAGCTCTGCCTTCGGAACCAACAACTCGCACAGAACTAGTCGTAGTGAAACCAAGTGACTCTTGAGTCTCAAGTTTGCCTGCGCGCTGTAGTGGGCCCCAGTCAAGAGCGCCTCGCGCAATCATGTAAACAAATGCCACGAAGAACACTGCACTGAAGGACACCATTTCAAGGAATCCGTACGTGCCGAGAAACTGACGATCAACTGCGTACGGGTACGCGAAAATGATTTCAATGTCAAACATGATGAACAACATTGCAACAACAAAGAAACTGACAGGGAACCGCTCGGGTGGTTCACGACTTGGCACGATACCGCATTCGTATGGCGCTTCTTTTGCGGTGTTTGGGCGATTAGGTGCAAGTAACTTCGAAGCGAGAAGACTGATGACGGCAAATAAAATTGCCAGCACAGTCAACGCAACTATCGGAAGGTACTGGCCCATGATTTAGGCCACCGAAGATTTGAGAGCAAGATTCTTGCGCAACAATGCTTCGCGACGGTGCAAGAGCCAACA
>CAIZMV010000309.1 GCA_903934195.1 uncultured Acidimicrobiaceae bacterium
ATCGATGTATCATTCGTCTATGACAAACGCCAAACAGATTCAACTCGGCAAGGGACCGCTTGCCGATAATGCAGCAGCTTCCTTGGCACCTATGTTTGCAGCACTGTCTGACCCCACGCGTTTACGGCTTTTTGATCTAGTTCGTCGTGCAGGGCGAGACGGCATATGTTCGTGCGACTTGACTGAACCGCTTGACCGCAGCCAACCCACAATTAGTCACCATCTAAAGGTGCTACGTGAGGCTGGCCTGGTGGAATCACGCCGTGACGGAACATGGATTTGGTATTCCGTCGCTCCGCATGCACTTGACGCAGTGTCTCAGTTCATTCAGCGATAGACCGAGCACGCATCTCTGCATAGCCCGGATCACTAGGCCAATTCGGCTGAAACAAATGCCACTGTTCGGGTGCGCGGCGAATGAGCCCTTCAAGTTCATAAGCAAGAGCCTGAGTACCTGCAGCTACCTGATCTCGTAATCCCCCTACTTTTTCGAATACGAGGGGTGGACGAATTACGCAATGATGACCATCAACTGCAGATGTGAAATACACGGCACCTGGCACTACGGCAGCACCTGATCGAATACCCAACATCGCTGGGCCAGCGGGCAACGTGGTGCGCTCACCAAAGAAATCAACTTCAACTCCATTGCCCTGGATGTCACGATCAGACAACAAACACACAACTTCATTTCTGCGCAATGCAGCAAGAACAGCTGGTGCAGCGCCGGGCCCAAGCGGCACAACATTCATGCCAAGGTCACTGCGCAACTTTGTAAACCAGTCGAACAATTCTGGCGGTTCGAGAGGTTCAACAATGACTGTCATACGGTGACCCATCTCTGCCATCCAACGTCCCGCCCATTCCCAACCACCAAGGTGTGGCAGAGCAACGATTGCGCCCTTGCCCAGCTCTAGAGCAGATTGGATGTAATGAAAACCATCATTTGATAATGAACGCAGCACGTGTTTGGCGGACAATGTCGGCAACCGAAAACTCTCGGTGTAATAGCGCATGTAACTGTCAAACGCCTGTTGTGATGCTCTGTGTAAGGCAAAACCGGTCAGCGAGGGGTCAACTCGTTGCAGATGTCGTTCAATCATGAAACGACGTTTTCGCAGAGACAATGCAACACCCGGAGCAAGAAGCGAAACAGCTCCTTGCGAAATAGGTGCTGGAGTTAATCGAGCAATAACAGAGCCAAGTCGATAACCACCGACTGTGAAGGCGTCAGTGAGCTCGTCGAATGGACTAGCCATTGCGGCTGCGGCGACGTTGACGCGACTCAACCGACAACTGACGGCGCGACGTTCTGGCGCTATGTCGTGTCATGCGTCGTCCTTGGCGAACATCGCGTTTCTCTTGAGTGGTTGAAGACACTTCTGCTTGACGCCACACCTGAACGAAGCGCTGAATCGCCGTAATCACAGTGAGAACCAACATAATCCACATGATGGGCACCAGAAGCGAATCAAACAAAAGACCAATGCACAGCACCACGATTCGCTCGGCGCGTTCCATTAATCCGCCCTTGGCATATAAACCTAAAGCCTCAGCCTTTGCTCGTTCATACGAAATAAGAGACGACACGCCCATGATCGCCATCGGTAATAACACCAGATGCGGATCTTTCTCAGACGCGAAATACCACGCCACGCCGCCAAAGAGAACAGAATCCGTCACTCTGTCAACAACAGAGTCAAAAAAGGCACCACGCTGACTAGATGTTCCAGAGGCCTTTGCCAATGCACCATCAAGCATGTCAGGCACTGCGGCCAAGATGACAAGCACGAGACCGCCACGAAGAGCGCCAGTGCCGATTGCGAACGAAGCAACAACTGCAAAAGCGATTCCGAGAATGGTGAGGTGATCAGGTGACATACCCGTCTTTCTCAACAATTGACCAATCGGGCGCACAGCCTTCTCAATTGGTGCACGAAAATGCCCGTCAAACATAAAGTGACGCTATCGCTCTTGAGTATCCGCGGATGGCATCTCCGCCTCAGGGTTCTTTTCAACCAAGCACTCAACAACATGACCATCAACAGCGTCGATAAGGACTAACGCTTGCTGAAGAGGCGGTTCCTCTGTGCTGTAGCAAAAGATTCTCCATGTTGGCTTACTGCGAATTCCACGCCACACCTGCTGCGCTGACGCATGCCCAACTGCAAATCCCGCTGTACGTGTAGCAACTACAAGGGCCTCTGACTCATTCATTGTCATTCGCCAGCCACTTGAGATCGTAATGATGGACATCACAGCCAAAAGGACGGCAGCGAACAACAACCCTTTATTGAAAATCGCTGAATCGTTGCTATCGGCAATTGACCAACCAGCAACGCAGAGCACGGCGAAGATTGCGTACATCACACCCGGAATGCGTCGACGGCTGTTGTCTGGAAAATCGTATGCACCTACATGATCGACAGCATTCAGATCATCAGGAAGTTGGTCGCGTAGTTCGTCGGTCATTGTGGTGCTTTCGGCCATGCATTACGAATTTTCGTAGCGGTGAGAGGAAGTGGTTCTGGAATCGTACGAGTAGAGGCTACCGAAGTCATAAAGTTCGAATCACCGTTCCAACGCGGAACAATGTGCACATGCAAATGCTGTGAGATGCTCCCACCAGCTGCAGACCCAAGGTTTATACCGACATTCAGTGCATCAGGCGAATGGGAAGCTCGAAGGGCAATCGTGGCACTGGTTACAAGCGACCATAAATCAATCGCTTCGTCCGAAGTCAAATCTTCAAGATTGGCCACTTCTCGATACGGCAACACCAACAAGTGACCCGACGCATATGGGTACGAATTCAGAATGACGAAACTTGTGGCTGAACGATGAACAATGAACGTTTCGTCGTCAGACAAACCTGAATTAAGGATTGAAGTAAAGACCGACTGCGACGGATCTTTCGAGTTTGAGTTCGCAGTGCCGATGTATTCAGCTCTCCAACCATTCCAGAGTTGTTCAAGAGACATCTATGTCGCCCAATTGTCCTTCTGCAACTTCCGCGGCAAGACGAGCAATAAAGTCCACAACCGAAACGTCGCGCTCTACTTCCCCACCTCGTGGGTTAACGCCGACCGATTGATGCGCAACGTCGTCATCGCCGACTACAAGCACGTAGGGAACCTTGCTGGTCTTGGCATTGCGAATGCGCTTTCCGAGTTGTTCATCTGCATGATCAATATCGACTCTGAATCCGGCTTTCTTTAACTGAGCCACGACAGATTGTGCGTACTCATCATGAGCAAGCGCAACAGGAAGCACTCGCACCTGTTCTGGTGAAAGCCAACTTGGGAATGCGCCTGCATAGTGTTCAATCAACACACCAAAGAATCGTTCGATTGATCCGAACAATGCGCGATGCAACATGATGGGACGATGACGAGCGCCGTCAGAACCGATGTACTCAAGTTCGAAACGTTCTGGCAAGTTGAAGTCACATTGGATTGTGCTCAATTGCCACTTGCGACCAATGGCATCGCGAACATCAATATCAATCTTCGGACCATAGAACGCGGCATCGCCTTCCTTGATTTTGTATTGAACGCCGTGACGGTCGAGCGCTTCGCGCAATGCCTCTGTGGCTTTGCCCCAGATTTCATCAGAACCAACAGATTTTTCAGGATCACGCGTGGACAGATTGAATTCAAAATCACTGAACCCGAATCTGCGCAACACTGACATGATGAAATCCAGCAACGAAGAAATCTCATCTGCCATCTGTTCTTCTGTGCAGTAGATATGGCTGTCATCTTGAGTGAATCCGCGGATACGCAGAAGGCCATGAAGAGTTCCGGCGCGCTCGTATCGATACACATTGCCCAACTCAAATAAACGCAATGGAAGTTCGCGGTAACTGCGTTGGCGGCTATCAAAGATAAGACAGTGCATCGGGCAGTTCATCGGCTTCATGTAGTACGTGCCGTTATCCATCTCCATCGGCGGGTACATACCGTCGGCATAGAAATCAAGGTGACCTGACTTGGCAAAAAGATTCGCATTCGCAAGATGCGGCGTATATACGAACTGGTAATCACCATCTTGGTGGCGTTGACGGCTGTAGTCCTCCATCAATTTGCGCACAATGGCACCTTTAGGATGCCAGACCGCGAGTCCCCCGCCGAGTTCGGTTGGAAAGGACAACAGGTCAAGTTCAACCGCTAAACGGCGATGATCGCGACGTTCTGCCTCTTCGAGACGATGG
>CAIZMV010000310.1 GCA_903934195.1 uncultured Acidimicrobiaceae bacterium
CCAGAAATTGCAGAACGCCTCATTGTGTTCGGGTTCTTCAACGAAGTTATTGATCGTCTGCCAAAGTTTGCAGACGTTGAAATGTTGCGCTCTGCTGTCAACCACAAACTCAACCCAGAAAACGAAGTGGCATCATGACCGTTGTTGCAAAATTCTCTGAACTTGAATCAGGCACTGCCCACAAGGTCATGGTTGACGGAGTCGCAGTCGCAGTTGTACGCATTGAAGACGAGGTGTTCGCCATTGCGGACACTTGCAGCCATGCAGACATTTCATTGTCACTTGGCATGGTGTGGTGCGAAACCAAACAAATCGAATGCATCAAACACGGAAGCGCCTTCAACCTTGTTACAGGCCAGCCCGATACGTTTCCTGCCACACAACCAGTTGCTGTCTATTCAGCAAAAGTTGTCAATGACGAAGTCATTGTTGAATCACAGAAGGCAAAGTCATGAGCACTCTTGAAATCAAAGGCCTTCGCGCCGAAGTCGCTGGCAAAGAAATCTTGCAAGGTATTGACCTTGTTGTGAAGTCTGGCGAAGTACACGCCATCATGGGACCAAACGGTGCTGGTAAGTCCACATTGTCCGCAGTCATCATGGGTAAGCCTGGTTACAAAGTGCTTGCAGGCTCAGTCACTCTCGACGGCGTTGACATGCTTGCGTTGCCAACATGGGAACGTGCCATTGCTGGCTTGCACCTAGTCATGCAGTACCCAACAGAAGTCCCCGGAGTTCACGCTGACCAAGTAATGGCAGAAGCTCTTACTGCTCGCCACCGCGGCACTGAAGGCATGGCTGCTCGTATTACGCAAGAAGCACTGCGCATCAATATGGACCCTGAACTTGTTACCCGCGCACTGAACGTCGACCTTTCTGGTGGCGAAAAGAAGCGCAACGAAACAATGCAACTCGGAGTCCTTGAGCCAAAGTTTGCAATTCTTGACGAACTTGACTCTGGTCTCGACATTGACGCACTGCGTGATTGTGCCCGTCGCGTAGAGGCAGCAACACACGAGAGCAATCTTGGTGTGCTTGCCATTACTCACTACGTTCGTTTGTTTGAAGAACTGAAGCCAGATGTGGTCCACATCATGGTGTCAGGCCGCATTGTTGCAAGCGGTGGTGCAGAACTTGCCGACCAACTAGAGATCGACGGCTACGCAGCCTTCGTATGAGTCAAGTCATAGTTCCGAATGGCTGGCGCCATGAGGACAATGCATTGCGCCGTGAATTCTCATTCACCAACTTCACAGAAGCCTTTGCGTTCATGACTTCTGTTGCAGTAATGGCTGAAGCAGCCGATCATCACCCCGATTGGTCGAATAGTTACAACACAGTGGCCATTGCGCTTACTTCACACGACAAAGGTTGTGTCACACAGCGTGATTCTTCACTAGCGACGCAGATCAATACCCTCGTCTAAGGTTGCCTTCGGAACGGGGGCTCCATGTCGCAGACTGCAACACGCGTATATCTAGGCAAGAAAGACGCCTTTCCCGGCTGGTGGGTCGTTGGCGGTTGCTTCACAATCCTTTTCTTCAGCTCGGCTCTTGGGTTCTACGGAATGTCCGTCTACCTCAATGCGTTCTCGAAAGAACTTGGCTGGAAAATCTCGTCACTCTCCATCGCAACAACTTTCTTTTTCTTAGTCGGCGGCATCACCAACATGTTGGTAGCCAGACTCATTGCAAAATTTGATGTTCGTATCCTCATTTACGCAGGTGCAATTGTTGGCGCTGGCTCTCTGTACATGTTGGGTCATGTCTCTGAGAAGTGGCACCTCTTCGTTGTTTACGGAGTCTTCGCAGTTGCGTGGTCGTGCAGTGGCTTAACGACTGCCACCACTGTTGTCACGCGTTGGTTCCATACAAAACGTGCGCCAGGAATTGCCGCAGCATCTTCAGGCCTCTCCATGGGTGGTGTCGTGTTGACCCCAATCATCAAGAAGTTGATCGATGCCAAGCAGATGAGCGGTGCAAGCCCGTACCTTGCGCTTATTTGGTTTGTTGGAATGTGCGTGCCGGCGTACTTGCTGATTCGTCCTGACCCATTGGCATTGAACTGGATGCCCGATGGTCAGCCAAAGCCAGAGAACCACATTTCTGAATTGCCCGGTGTGTCACTTGCTGAAGCAACACGCACCAAGTTCTTCTGGGTTGTCACCATTGGTTATGTCTTAGTTATGGGAAGCCAAGTTGGCGCAATTCAACAAATCGTGAAACTGGTAGAAGAACGCACGTCTGCCGGTACTGCTGCTCTTGCAACTTCCGTTCTGTCTGGTGCAAGCGTTGTATTTCGCCTTGTTGGTGGCCGCATTATCCCGAAATTTCCTTTGGCGAAGTTCATGGTGTTCATTGCGGTCATGCAAGGTGTTGCAATCATTCTCATTGGTCAGATGGAGAGCACAATTCCGCTCATGCTCGCAATCGGTCTCTTTGGCGCAATGGTCGGCAATGTCCTCATGATGCAGTCGTTACTCATTGCTCAACGTTTTGGCGTCAAGGATTACCCACGCATCTCTGCGCGTTCTGGTTTGGTTTCGCTCACCGGAACAGCCATTGGGCCAATTCTCATCGGCACTATTCGAGATTCCTCGGGTGGGTACACCGTGCCGTATTTGGTGGCCGGCTGTATTTCACTTATTGGCGCGCTGATCTTTACAACCAGTGGCCCCGCTGAAGTAGCTGACTAGAAAGTCATTGCCCGCAAACGACGAATACGTTCATCTGTTGCAGGGTGCGTTGAGAACAAGCGAGACACATTCACTCCGCTTCCACGACGAGCATGCATCTCAGCAAGTGGGTTGTGAATGTAGGCCTGCGCTTGCGCTGGGGCGACAGCCATCGGAGATGACTTTGCTAGTACTTCAATCTTTTCTAATGCTGTTGCAAGTGTTTGTCCTGTACCAAGAAGTTCTGCAGCACCACGGTCTGCTTCGAATTCACGACTACGAGAAATGGCCATTTGCATCAAGCCTGCCGCCATTGGAGCCACAAGTGAAATCAGAAGAATGGCCAATGGATTAGCCCTATCTTCATCATTGCGGCCACCACCGCCACTAAACATGCTGGCAAACATGGCCATCTGTGCAATGGAAGAGATGGCAGTAGCAATTGCCGCAGCGACTGAACCAATGAGAATGTCTCGGTTGCGCACGTGCATCAGTTCATGTGCCATCACGCCTTCAACTTCTTCACGTGTCATGGATTGCAGTAGTCCAGTTGTTGCACACACCACTGCTTTGTTTGGTCCACGTCCTGTTGCAAATGCATTCGGTTGGTCAGCAGGGGAGACTGCAACGCGAGGCATTGGCAAACCAGCACGCTGCGACAAGTCACGAATCATGCCGTAGAACTCTGGGTGGTCAGCTTCTGTAATCACTTGCGCCTTTGCAGACTTCACTGCAAGCGAATCACTAAACCAGTACGACCCGCCAACCATGACGAGGGCCATCATTAGGCCAATCATCACTGAGCCAGAGCTACCTCCACCGAGAATCCCGGCGATTGCCACAATGAGTCCACCCATCGAGGCGAGAAGGATTGTTGTCTTGAACGCGTTTTTAAACATGGTGAGCACAATGTAGACGGTCGTAGGCTGGCATTTATGTCGGACGAGAAGATTCACCCCAACGTTGCCCGTGTCACGCAGGCAGCTCGCGATGCCGGCCTAGAGATTGAAGTGCGCAAGTTCCCCGAGGGCACAAAGACCGCACAAGATGCAGCCGATGCCATCGGAGTCACCGTTGGCCAAATTGTGAAGAGCCTTGTGTTCGGTGTTGACGATGAAATCGTGATGGCTCTCGTGAGCGGAGTGAACCAACTAGACGAAAAGAAACTCGCCGCTGCTGCTGGTGGTGCGAAGTGCAAACGTGTTGACGCTGATGCGGTCCGCGAAGCGACTGGTTATGCAATCGGTGGCGTGCCTCCCTTTGGTCATGCAACCCAACTTCGTGTGTTCGTGGATCCGGACTTGTTGCAATACGACGAGGTGTGGGCTGCTGCCGGAACATGGAACGACAACTTTGGCGCAAACCCGAATGACATCGTGCGTGTTGCTGGCGGTGTGGTCACTGACTTGAAGCGGTCTTGATTAGGCAGTTTTACGGCGGCGCCTGTTTGCGGGAATGAGCAAACCTAGAAATATGCCGAAAGCAATGATTATGCGTGTCCAAGTATTTGATGCGATGCGTGACACAAGAGATTGCTCGTCAACAACAATCCGGAGCCCAAACACAGTGTTTTTCACGTTGGCGAGGTCACCTGAGAACACCAGTGTGTGATCACCTGGTGTCATCGTGTCGGG
>CAIZMV010000311.1 GCA_903934195.1 uncultured Acidimicrobiaceae bacterium
ACGATGTCTGTGATCTTCATGATTGCGTGCTTTCAAACTGTGATGTGTGCGGGTGACCGAAGGAAATGGTCATTCCGTAGGGAACATTGAAGGATACGAGGCAAAGGCCACCCCTTCCAACAAGGCGACTTCATCTTTCGTCAGACCGCCACGGGCTTCGATGAGGTCTGGGCGCTGTTGCAGGGTGCGCCAGAGGGCTTGGGCCTGCCTCCAGGCAGCCACACGGCCATGATCTCCCCCTCGCAGGACCTCAGGAACCTCGAAACCGCGGAACTCTGCAGGACGGGTGTACTGGGGCTCTTCCAAGAGCCCTTCTGCTCCGAAACTCTCGGTGACGGGCGAAACGGCGTTGCCCATGACGCCAGGGATTAAACGAGTCACGGCCTCGATGATGAGACATGCGGCAACTTCCCCGCCGGCTAGCACTACATCGCCGACTGAAACCTCATGGTCGACAAGGTGCTCACGAACGCGTTGGTCGACGCCTTCATAACGTCCGCACAACATACTGAAACCGCCCGAGGCGGCCAAGGTTTGTGCCATCTGCTGATTGAACTGCTGACCACCAGGGCCGAGCAGAAGAAGTGGACGTGGCGGCTGAACACTTTCCACTGCCGCAAAAATTGGTTCAGGACGCATAAGCATTCCGGCACCACCACCAAAAGGATTGTCGTCGACAGTTTTATGAACATCAGTTGCGAAGTCACGAATGTTGTGGGTACGAACGTCGATAGCGCCGGTTTCACGAGCACGGCCGAGAAGGCTGTGTGTGCAGAACCCGTCGACAATGTCGGGAAAAATTGAAAAGACATCAATACGCATCTCTCTGGACGCTACCTATTCTTCGTCGTTAGATGTGTCAGATAACAGTGCTTCGCGAAGGCCTTCTGGCGGATTAATGACGGTGACGCCATCAATGCATGACTCCACAAACGGAATCGGCACAAGAACACCTGATGCCAGCTCTAACAAGTCATGGGCTGGGTTATGCAAAACGCCTGTGCAGGTGCCCCAAGAAGTGCCGGCCATATCAACAACGTCAGAGCCGATGAGTTGGTGCACCCACAAACCTTCAGCGCCTTCAATGGGTTCTGCATAGAGATATTTGTTCGTGAGTTTTTCAACCGCGTTGCGATCATCAATGCCTTCGAAGTGAACAACCCAACGATCTTGTTGCGGACGAACAGTTGCAATGGTCAACGTACGTTGTTTGCCGCCCTCAATAATGATGAGTTCAGAACCGACTGAACGGCGTTGTTCTAAATCAGACGTAAGTGAGAGAAAGACATCACCACGAACGCCGTGGGGCTTTCCGATGCGACCGACCTCTAAAAGGCCTTCAGGCGCGGAGTTAGGGAGCAAATTGCTCAGGCGTCGACAAAGTCGACGTCGACATCAACATCGTCGTTTGTTGCCGCTGCGCGGACAACTGTGCGAATGCTCTGTGCAGTACGGCCACGACGACCGATAACGCGACCAAGATCGCCAGGACCCACACGAACCTCAAGAAGGATCTTGTCGCCCTTGCCAGGACCTGAAGTGACGTTCACTGCGTCTGCATCATCAACAATGCTGCGCACGATGTGTGCAAGCACCGCTGTTGCGATGGGAGCTTCGAGAGAATTTGCGTCGTCGAAATCTGACACGGGATTACTTAGCTCGTGCGGCGGTGAACTGAGCCCACGCCCCACTGATTTCAAGAAGTTTGCGAACACGCTCTGTTGGCTGTGCGCCTTCCATGAGCCACTTGACAGCTTTGTCGTTGTCGATAGTGATTGTTGATGGTTCGGTACGTGGGTTGTACTGACCGAGGATCTCGATGAATCGGCCATCACGGGCACGACGAGAATCGGCCGCGATAACGCGGTACTGAGGTTGTTTGGTCTTGCCAACTCGTGTTAGGCGCAATTTCACTGCCATGGTGCGATTTTCTCCTGAAAGGACCCAGTTCGGGACTAGGTAAGGCTAGCGGTGGAAAGCCCGACTCCCCAACGAAATAGTTACTTTGAGAATGGAGGAAATTGGCCGGGGCCGCCAGCGCCTGGCATGCCTGGGAACCCACCAGGGCCCCCTGCGCCGCCAAACATGTCGCCAAGTTCTCGCATCGCTTGACGGGTGCTGACTTTGTTCTTTCCCTTGCCCTGCTTGCCTTGTGGCTTTGCGAGGCCGCCCATCTTCTTCATCATCTTTTGCATTTCAGTGAACTGCTTGATGAGTTTGTTGACATCAGCCACCTGGGTGCCGCTTCCGAGAGCAATACGAGTGCGTCGGCTGCCGTTGATGATTTCTGGCGTCCGGCGCTCTTCTGGCGTCATCGAGCGAATAATGGCCTCGGTGAGTTTGACCTGATCATCTCCGACCTGGGCGTCCTTCATTTCCTTTGGCATGCCCGGAAGCATTCCCATGATTCCTGAGAGTGGACCCATCTTTTTCAGTTGCTGTAACTGCTCGAGGAAATCTTCCAGAGTGAACTGACCCTCGAGCATGCGGGCGGCAGTTTCTTCTGCCTTGTCTGCTTCAAAGACTTTTTCTGCCTGCTCAATAAGTGTGAGCACGTCACCCATACCGAGGATGCGGCCAGCCATGCGGTCAGGGTGAAACTGTTCGAATGCATCAATGCGCTCACCAGTTGCAGCAAACGCAATTGGTTTTCCAATAACAGTCTTTACCGACAGCGCAGCACCACCACGTGCATCACCATCAAGTTTGCTGAGAATTACTCCGTCAATCGCGAGACGCTCATCGAATGCTTTGGCAACACTGACAGCGTCTTGGCCAGTCATCGCATCAACAACGAGGAATGTGTATTTCGGAATGACAGCGCGCGAAATGTCAGCAACTTGCTGCATCATTTCTTCGTCTATTGCTAAACGACCGGCTGTGTCGACAATGAGAATGTCTTTGCCAAGTCGTCGTGCTTCTTCAAGACCGCGACGTGCTGTATTTACTGGGTCGCCTGGTTCCGAGAACACCGGCACGCCAACTTGAGCACCAAGAGTGCGCAACTGATCAACAGCAGCTGGGCGTTGTAAGTCGGCACCAACAAGAAGCGGCTGACGGCCTTGAGACTTGAACCAACGTGCCAACTTTGCAGCACTGGTGGTTTTACCTGAACCTTGCAGACCCGCCATAAGGATGACTGTCGGCGGAACACTGCTGTATGCAATCTTGAGAGTTTCCCCACCAAGCATTGCCACCAATTCGGCGTTAACGATTTTGATGATTTGTTGGCTGGGGTCAAGCGCTTCAGAAACAGTGACGCCGATTGTTTGCTCACGAATTCGCGCAACAACGTCACGCACGACACCAACGTTGACGTCGGCTTCTAAGAGTGCCGTACGAATTTCAGCAAGTACTTCATCTACATCGGCCTCTGTGAGGCGGCCTTTGCCGCGAAGACGCTTTGCTATCCCTTGTAGCCGGTCGCCTAACGAATCAAACATGCAGTGTTCAGGTTATCGGCGCAATGGTGTCGGAATTGAGCGTCAACCGACGACAACGAAAGTGACAGAACCCTTGGTGATCGTGAGATTGACCCGATTCGTCAGATAATCCTGAGTCAACATGAAAGCTTCGCCGTCACGCATAGCCACGCGAACTTGCCACCCGAGTTCAGTAGCAACTTTCTGTGCCTCTGCCTCAGTGAGACCAATCAATTTCTTCACTGACGTTTCATCGGGTACTGCCGCTGGCTCCGTCGGGTTTTCGACTTGCCCAGGATCCACTGCTGGTGAGCCCGGATCAACAGGCTTCGGCTCAGGCACAGGCACTGGATCCCCGCCATCAGTAACTTCGCTGTCTCCATACGACAGGTACTTCTCTTCAATGGCAAGAACCGTGCCAACGTCACCATCGGCGTTGGTGAAGGTGTACGCAGGCAACAAGATGCTTGAGTTGTTGGTCAAGGTTGTTTGCATTAGTGCTAATCGCACACCGGTAATTGGCACCGTGACCGCAACCGGAGTCGAACTGTCGGTCGCAGGCGACGACACAGACATATCAATAGCGGAACGCGCAGTAGGACCAACGAGCCCATATTGCAATTGACTCAATCGTTTCACCGCATCTTTTGGCGGGATAAGCGGATACGACCCGGCATTCTTCAATTCAACTAGCGGGCCTGATGCGTAGGTAATTTTCGCGTCGCTACCGAATGAAACGTACAAAGAGATATTGCTGGAAACGTCTCGGGCCATGAGAGTGCCGACAACGTCGGTTGACCATTCTGTTTTTGTTGCACTGAACGAAAAAAGCTTTACGCGCAAGTCGGCATCCTGCAACAATTTCGTTACTCGCGCAATGGCCGTTGCTTCGTCAGGGAGATTCACAGGCGGAGCTGGATCTACGACTGGTCTACCGGCGTCAACACATTCAGTATCCGGAGCACAGGCGGGAGACGATACTGAACCGCTGCCAACTGATTCTGATGAATAACTCCACCAGGCGCTAGAGACATCAACATAGAGCCTCAGCCCTGCACCTGTTTTGTCATCAAAGCCGATCGAAAAGTTGTTGGTGTCTTCTTTCACCACTTCGCCTGGAACACCAAGTGCGACTGCCAACTTTTTGAGAGTTCCCTTGTTTTCTTTCAACGGATTAACCGACCATGCGGCACCTGTTTCGCCAAGATCAGACAGTTCGTTCAGAACCGAATACGAAACGTCTTGCGCATACGCCAATTTTGCATCTTCTGCATTCCGTGCTGCTGCCGGATTGGAACGATTAGAGCCTGACTTCACTTGGGAAGACTTCAATGAAAGAACGAGAGGGTCAGGTGACCCGCACCCTGCGAATAACAGTGCTGACGCAACAACTGCTACGACTGGGGAGAAAAAACGGCGATGCGACATAAATACCTTTTGGTTCGTCATCATTTTACAGACATTGCCGCTTCGAAGATGGCAGCACGAATTGTGTTCTATTCGAACAGCGCAGATACGAACTCTGATGGGTCGAACGCAATCAAATCAACGGCG
>CAIZMV010000312.1 GCA_903934195.1 uncultured Acidimicrobiaceae bacterium
CGATCCATCACCATGCACATTTCCGTTGCCCCCAAGAACATCAGCGCCAATAATTGACGAGGGCTGCAAACCTCCCGCAGTAGTCATCGCGGTAATGAGAGCTGTGGTTGTTGTTTTGCCATGGGTACCAGCAACGCCAACTGCGCGGGTAGCTGCGCACAACGACGCCAACATGCCAGACCTGTGGCGAGTCTCTAGTCCGATGCGCCGCGCTTCTACAAGTTCGACATTGGAAGACGGAATCGCCGTTGAGTACGTCACGACATCTGCTCCGTGAACAGCTGATTCCTGATGCCCAATGGAAATCTCTGCGCCACGTTGACGAAGGTCGTCGATGACCTCTGACTCACGTACGTCTGACCCCGACACCGAATGCCCCATCTCGAGCAACAAGCGCCCGATCGCGCTCATTCCTGGGCCGCCAATGCCAACTATGTGGCATCTAATAGGAGCATCAAGCGCAATCAGCGGTTCAGCAATTCGGCGAGAGACATTCATCAGTCGTCCATTGTTCCACGCGCGACAGTCGCGTGAGCGGCCCCCTCAATTGCGTCAATAAGGGCCGAGCTTCGGTGCAGCGCTCCTAATTGATATGCCTTGTGCGCCATAGCTTCAACGCGTCCGACATCGGCAAGCAATTTTGCCACCCCAACTGCCGCTCCACCATCGGCACATGCCGCATCATCCATGAGAATTCCTGCTCCGGCATCGGTCAGCCATCTGGCATTCAGTTCTTGGTGCCCATCAGCTGCATCCGGCCATGGAATCAAAACAGCAGCAACACCAACAGTCGCAATTTCAGCAACCGAACTAGCGCCTGCTCGCGACACCAACACATCTAGAGCGCTGTACACACTTGCCATTCGGTCTTCATAACCAACTCGTATGTACTGCACGCCAGCAGGAACATGCGGCATTGCATCACGCACAAAGCGTTCACCGCAAATGTGATACACAACCGATTCAGTTCCTGCCAGTTCTCGCAACAGATCAGCAACCATTGTATTCAATACACCGGAACCTAAAGATCCGCCCATCACAACCACCATGCGCGCATCTGGAGAAATACCTAATTCGGAACGTGACGATGCACGGGCACTAGACACATCTAACGCACGCAACTGCTTACGAACAGGCGCACCCGTCAGAACTGAACGAGGCAGTGAACTGCCCTCAAAAGAAACCGCCGAAATCGAAGCCAATTTCGCTTGTCGTCTGGTAGCTAAGCCCGGAATTCTGTCGTAACTCACGCATACCAGTGGCACATTTGCAGCTATCGCCGCACGTGACATCGGCTCGCTTGCATATCCACCAACTGAAATCACCACGCTTGGACTCCACTTTTTCATAAGGCCGCGAGCGAGGATTCGGCTCCGCAACAAGCGCACTGGCAATAGAGCATTTCGTGACATGCCCTGAAGGCTCCATGAACGTTGCAAACCTGAGATCGGAAGATACTCAGCAGAAATTTGAGTTGACTTCATCAACTCCCGCTCAACCCCACGCCGAGATCCGACATACCTAATGTCGGACGCTGGGTGACCTGCCTCAACTAGGAGCTCACAAATTGCCATCGCCGGAATTACGTGGCCACTTGTTCCGCCACCGGTAACTACTGCGTACACCATGAATTAGCGAGACGTCTTTACGTCTCGTGCGACGTTCAACAACAATCCCGCTGCCGCCATCGAAGCAATGAGCGAAGAACCACCGTATGACAGGAACGGAAGGGTTAATCCGGTCATCGGAAGTGCGCCAACTACCCCGCCTATATTGACGAGCGCCTGCACTCCGAACCACGCCGAAATTCCGCCTGCAATGAATGCACCGTGAGTATCTGGTGCCGACAAGGCGACCTGAAGACCAAAAATGACCAGTGCCAAGAAACCGCCGATAACCATTAAGGATCCAAAGATTCCCATCTCCTCAGCAATAACAGAGAAAATAAAGTCGCTGTATGCAAGAGGAACGTAACCCCATTTACTTGTGCCAGATCCAATTCCGGTACC
>CAIZMV010000313.1 GCA_903934195.1 uncultured Acidimicrobiaceae bacterium
AATGAAGCGAATTCATCCCATGCGCGCTTAACAAGATCCATTTCGTTGTCGAAGCGATCACGAAGTGACTGCTCTTCTTTGTCCATGATCTTCTGACGAGCTTTGATGTCCGACTCTTTCGCGCCGTCCTTCTCCATCGCCTTCAATTCAGCCTCTTGCTCTTTGAGCTTGGCCTTCATTGACTTTTCGCGGTCTTTGGTGATTGCTTCACACTCTTCGAGGTAGTCCTCTTCGAGTTGCTTGTGATCAGCATGACGCTTGTCAGCATCAACAGTTGAAACTAGGTACGCAGCGAAGTAAATAACTTTTTCAAGTTGCTTTGCCTTCAACTCTTCTTTTGGCTCGAGGCCACCAAGAAGGTACGCAAGCCATGAACGGGTACCGCGGAGGTACCAAATGTGCACGACTGGTGCAGCAAGTTCGATATGACCCATGCGCTCACGACGCACTTTTGAACGTGTGACTTCAACGCCACAACGCTCACAGATGATTCCCTTAAAGCGAACACGCTTGTACTTACCGCAGTAGCACTCCCAGTCACGAGTAGGTCCGAAGATCTTTTCGCAAAAGAGTCCGTCCTTTTCAGGACGCAGTGTGCGGTAGTTAATGGTTTCAGGCTTTTTTACTTCGCCTTTAGACCACAAGCGGATTTGTTCTGCAGTTGCCAGCCCAATACGGAGCTGGTCGAACATATTTACGTCGAGCATTGGAGTGTCTTTTCCTTAGAGTCAGTGGATCAGTAGGCGCGCGCCGGGCGGCGGTCACGGTCGTCATCATCAGAGCCACGCTCTGGACGACTGATGTCAATTCCGAGTTCTTCCGCTGTGCGGTAGATCTCATCATCAAATTCGTGCATTTCTATTTCCTTGCCAGCAGTGTCGAGAACTTCGACGTTGAGGCACAAAGACTGCATTTCCTTCATGAGTACCTTGAAGGACTCGGGAATGCCAGGCTCAGGAATGTTGTCACCTTTGACGATCGCTTCATAGACCTTGACGCGACCAAGCACGTCGTCGGACTTAATGGTGAGAAGTTCTTGCAAGCAGTACGCGGCGCCATAGGCCTCGAGTGCCCACACTTCCATTTCTCCGAAACGCTGGCCACCAAACTGTGCTTTACCACCAAGCGGTTGCTGTGTGATCATGCTGTATGGGCCAGTGGAACGGGCATGGATCTTGTCGTCGACAAGGTGATGCAGTTTCAAGATGTACATGTAGCCAACGGTGACGTCGTTGTCGTAAATCTCACCAGTACGGCCGTTGCGCAATTGCATCTTGCCGTTCTTCTTGATGAGCTTGGCTGGCTTGCCTGATTCGTCGAGCTTGCCATCGGCACGATCGGCGTTCAGGTGATCAGTAAAGATTCTCTGAATTGTCGGATGTTCTCCGGCCTTATCATCTTCGTCCCACTGAGCACCATCGAAAATTGGTGTTGCAATGAACGTTGCAGGATCTGTTGCTGAACGAGTCTTGTTTTCAGTTCCAAGGCGCGGGTTCTCACCAATGGTGTTTCCGGTCTTTGGATCTGTCCAACCCCAACGAGCTGCGTAACCAAGATGCGCTTCAAGCACCTGACCTACGTTCATTCGGCTTGGAACACCAAGTGGGTTCAAGATGATGTCAACAGATGTTCCGTCATCGAGGTACGGCATGTCTTCGACTGGAAGGATCTTTGAAATAACACCTTTGTTACCGTGACGTCCAGCAAGTTTGTCACCGACAGATATTTTACGCTTCTGTGCAACGAACACTTGAACAAGTTGGTTTACGCCTGGTGGAAGTTCATCGCCGCGCTCACGAGAGAACACTTTGACGTCAATAACTTTTCCGCCCTCACCGTGAGGAACTTTGAGTGATGTGTCGCGA
>CAIZMV010000314.1 GCA_903934195.1 uncultured Acidimicrobiaceae bacterium
ACAGGCGACGATTTCATTGGTCGGGCTGGCGGGATTTGAACCCACGACCTCTTGTCCCCCAGACAAGCGCGCTACCAAGCTGCGCTACAGCCCGAATGGTTTAAAACTCTATCGGTGAGTCAGACCCGTTGCCTAAACAAAGATCTGTATGACTCGCCATCCCAAGTACAGACACAAGAGTCCGACGAGCAATTTGAAATGCCATGGCGTTTTCTCACCATCGACACCCGCGAGTTTCTTCAGATCAAGAGTGTCAACCTTGATTCGGCCAGAGGCCGACACGTTGTCGACAGCAGATTTGCATTCAGGACATTCACCATCAGTAGTTAATGCAGACGGTGCAAAATACTTTGCACACGGTTCACACCATGGCATATCTAGTCGCCCTTTTTCCTTACTCGAAGCTTGAGTGGTGTCGATCCAAACTCAAATGCTTCGCGAATAGAACGCTCTAAATACCGAATATAGGGAGCCGACAATTCACGATTAACGAACAAAGTAAACGTTGGTGGATCATTCGCTCCCTGAACGGCGAATAACACTCTTGCACCGCCAGGTGCTGGCGACTTTTGTTGCGCTGCAGAAATGACACGGTTTACATCGCGAGTGGGAATTTTGCGGTGATACTGCTCAATGGCTTCCTGTAGAACAGGACGCAATTTGTGCACACCCATGCCAGTAAGAGCAGACAATTTCAAAACGGGCGCGTCATCAATGAAATACAACATGCGTGCAAGATCAAGTTCAACCTGTCGGCGATTCTCAGAATCAAGAAGTTCCCACTTGTTCAACACAATCAGAATCGGACAGCCGGCGACGTCGATTCGTTCAGCCAAACGTTGATCTTGACTTGTAACGCCAACCGTCGCGTCAATAATCAGAATCGCAATGTCCGCCTCATCAATAGCTTTCAGGGCACGTACCAACGAATAGAACTCTGTGGATTCATCAATCTTGCTTCGCTTGCGCATTCCGGCTGTATCAATGAAGACCAACGGACCATCAGGTGTCTCCACAAGCGTGTCTACGGCATCACGAGTTGTTCCGGGCATGTCATGAACTACCGAGCGTTCCTCGCCTACTAAACGATTAAACAATGTGCTCTTACCGACGTTCGGGCGACCAACAAGTGCGACTCGTGGAACTCCATCGGGTTTGATTGCATCTAGTTCACGAACAGGAAGTTCAACATGGGGAATTCTTGCTACAACTTCATCAAGGAAGTCACCTGATCGGCGACCATGAAGTGCAGACACAGCCATTGGCTCTCCGAAGCCAAGTGACATGAAAATCCATTTTTCTTGCTCGCGACGATCATTGTCAGATTTGTTGGCAGCAAGCAAAACAGGAACACCAGTTTTACGCAACCATTGCGAAATGTGCTCGTCATCGTCAGTCACACCTACAGAGGCATCCACCATGAAGATGACAAGGTCTGCTTCACGAACAGCCTCTTCAACTTGACGACTTACTTTGTCATCTAATTCAGTGCCGCTTGGCATCCATCCACCGGTATCGACAATCCAAAATTCAATGCCAAGCCATGAGGCCATACGCGGATGTCTGTCGCGAGTGATTCCGGGGCGGTCTTCCACAATTGCTGCCTGTTCACCAATGACACGGTTGAACCAAGTGCTTTTGCCAACATTGGGGCGCCCAACAATTACAACTGTTGGAAATATGACTTTCTCTTCGTCAGACATGAGAAACCTCTCTTTTGGCTGATTCAAGCCGATCTCGTAGTGAACTTCCACTAGTTGGCAGAACTTCGATATCAAACTGATTCTGCAAATCCTTCAGCAAACCGCCGTCTAAGAAAACACCCTCGTTTAAACACACATCGGGCAACAAATACACATGTGCGCCGTTGTCCTTTTTCAGAACACTATGAATATCTTCGTAGGTCATTAATCCGGCCACAGCAGTATTGCCGCCAAAGTATTGATTCGTCACTTCAAGAACCACAACGTCATCAAAGTTCTGTGCCGTAAGAGCGTTTCGCATAACGGTTGCCCCGTATGCACCAGTCACAACGGCTACGGGCTTGTTAACTGTCGCCTTTCTGGTTCTCAAGGAAACTGGAACAGAAGCAGACGATCGCAATCCGGTTTCTGCTGCTGGGTTAATCACTCGCACATAGTCAGTAGGTGAAGGCACATCTACAGAAGCAAAGAAACCAGATTGTTTTCCCATCAAGTCGGGGCCAGTTCCAGCAAACGCATCCAGAAAGGATCGAACGAGCCCTACCCCATCTTCCAACATAGGAAATTCTCCGTAATGTGACGCCTCGGGAACGGCCTCTTGCGCCACTAAGTAGAACTCATCGGCTAAGTGAATGGGTTGGCGACCAATAGCGCGAACATAACGGGCTTGCCATTTAGCAACAGTCTCAATTACTTGAGCTGCTTCTAATTGAGTATGAACCCGCATGCGTTCCTCGGTATTAAAACGAGATAATCCAAGCGGCACTATGGCGATTGACTCAAGAGTCGGGTACTGCTCTAAGAGACCAGCAAGAGTTGATTCAAGAACATCACCGTCATTGACTCCGGGGCAAAGAACTATTTGCGCGCGAATTTCAATGTCATTATCAAGAAGTACCTTCATCCATCGCAGACTGAATCCGCCGCGAACATTACGCAACATATCCGAGCGCACGTGAGGCTCTGGCGAGTGGATGCTGACATATAGGGGCGACAATCTTTCGTCGATTACACGTTCTAAATCAGCTTCCGTAAAGCGGGTCATAGTGGTGAAGTTCCCGAACAAGAAACTAAGTCGGTAGTCGTCGTCCTTCATATACAAACTGCGACGCATGCCTTTAGGCAGTTGATAGATAAAACAAAACTCACAATGGTTGTCGCACGTGTGGATTCGGTCAAACACTGCACTAGAGATGGAGACGCCTAATGGTTCTCCTGGCTGTCGAGTCAAGTTAAATTCGAGGGTTTCTCGACCACGCAAGACACTGAGGTCGACATCGTCAGATTCGACCAATCGCTGCCACTCAAGAATGTCGCGCGGCCGAACCCCATTTACTGATATCACTTGGTCTCCGACCATGAGACCGACCCGAAACGCCGCCGAAGAGGGGTCTATCGCAGTTATCTGCGCAAGAGAGTCGGTGGTCGAATTCACCCCTGCAGGCTACCGCTGAGCACTCTCGGTAGTCTGAAGAGGCTATATGACCGTCAACAAGGTACTTCTCGCCTCCCCCAGGGGCTTCTGCGCTGGTGTCGAAATGGCTATCAAGGCTCTTGCATGGATGGTCCGCTCATTTGATGAGCCCGTGTACTGCTATCACGAAATCGTTCACAACAAAATCGTTGTCGACCGTTTCGTCGCTCAAGGGGTGATCTTTGTCGATTCAATCGATGAAGTACCTGTAGGCGCTCCCATCATGTTGTCAGCTCATGGTTCAGCGCCAGAGATCGTTGCCGCAGCCCGCTCACGTGGCAGCTATGTGGTTGACGCAGTGTGCCCGCTCGTAACGAAAGTGCATCACGAAGTGAAGACTCGCGCTGCCAAGGGTTACCACATTGTCTATATCGGTCATGAAGGCCATGAAGAAGCTGTGGGAACCATGGCAGTTGCACCAGCATCAATATCCAGAGTGGAATCACTTGAAGAAGTTGAAGCACTTCCACAATTCGATTCGAATGTCGCAATGCTTGCTCAAACTACTTTGTCGCACAGAGAATGGAATGAGATCGCTGTACATGTACGTGAACGGTTTCCCGATGTGTGGACTCCCGGTAAAAGTGATTTGTGTTTTGCGACCACGAATAGACAGACAGCTTTAATCTCAATCGCAAGCACTGTCGACGCTTTCGTTATCATCGGATCCTCTAACAGTTCCAATACTCGCGCTCTCGAACGATTAGCGATAGAAGCTGGCTGCTCTCAAGTATTTCGAATTAACTCATTCGAAGAGTTACCAACAGACTTGTACGGAACTGTTGGCGTGACCGCTGGTGCATCAGCACCCGAAGAACTTGTGCAAGGTGTGCTTGAATTTCTTGCACCCTCAGAGGGAGTAGAGGAAATATTCGTCACCGAAGAAGATGAATACTTCCCTCCACCGCGCAACATTCGCGATTTACAAATGGCCATAGACACTGCCATCACAGCTATGGCAGGTGCATCTTTGTTGACTATCGCAAGCATGGACGACCGTGCACTTGCAGCAAGTGCGGTTCTTGAGACACTCTTACTGCCATGATCCAACCAACACTTAACTCCCTTCGCACGTATCTGCACATTCTCGCTGTCTGTGTTTGGCTTGGGGGCCAAGTTGTTTTGGCGGGCGTTGTGCCGAAGTTACGAAAAACTAATCCCGACGCATTATCAAATATTGCAAAGGGCTATGCGGCTATTGCATGGCCCGCGATGGTGCTGATTGCCTTTACAGGGGCATGGGGACTTGCAGAAGTGGACCTTGCCAATAACTCAAGTGAATACATGGTTACCTTCGGCATTAAGATGTTGCTAGTCGCAATGGCCGTTATTGCCACTTTGATTCATTCGAATGGAACGTCGAAACTTGCTAAAAGTTTGGGCGGAGCCATTGGGTTGTTAGCAACACTTCTGGCTGCCTATTGCGGAGTTCTTTTGGCCCACGTGGGCTAGTCAAAAGAATTAGTTGCGCGCAACTTTGTTCCACGCAACCTCACGGTCAACGCGAACATCTCCTGGAAGTCCCAAGACTCGTTCACCGAGGATATTCTTCATCACTTCGGTTGTTCCACCTTCAATGGTGTTAGCACGCGAACGCAAGAAAGCTTTTTGAATTCCGTCGAAAGCCATTGCTGTTTCAGGGCGTGTCATCGCATATGAGCCGTACAACATTCCATTTGCACCTTGAAGATTCACTGCAAACGAATATGTTTCCTTATTGAGGTCAGCTCCAGCCATTTTTCCGATTGAACCCTCAGGTCCTGGTGTTCCCATTTTTCGAGCAGCATTTGCACGAATGTTGGTGAGTCGAAGAACTTCAGCACGAATCCATAACTTCATCAACTCATCACGAGTCGAACTGTCACGTTGATCAGCGGGCAGTGCTTGCCATGCATGTACCGCAGAAGCTATAGACCCTGACCCGCGTTGTGGCATTGTGCCACCGATTGAGACACGCTCGTTCATCAACGTAGTGAGACTTACACGCCAGCCATCGCCAGGCGAGCCAAGCATTTCGCTTTCTGAAATGCGAACATCTGTAAAATAGACCTCATTGAATTCTGCTTCACCTGTCATCTGGCGAAGCGGGCGAACTTCAACGCCTGGGGCTTGCATGTCAACTACGAATGCAGTGAGACCAGCGTGTTTTACAGCTTCCGGGTCTGTGCGGACTACGAGAAGTCCAAAACGTGAGAGATGCGCCAGTGTTGTCCAAACTTTCTGACCATTTGCAATCCATTCTTCTCCGTCTTTGATGCCCTTTGAAGAAAGTCCAGCGAAGTCTGAACCAGAACCGGGCTCCGAGAACAATTGACACCAAATTTCTTCACCCGTGAATAATGGACGCAAGTAGCGCTTCTTCTGAGCGTCACTACCCCACTCGGCAACAGTTGGTCCACACATTCCGTGACCAATCGGGTTGCGATACATCGGGTTTGGAGCACCAGCTGCGTACAACACCTCGTTGACAGCTTTCTGGAACTTCGGTGAAACTCCAAGGCCACCAAGACCGACGGGGAAATGAACCCATGCGAGTCCCATGTCATATTGAGCCCCAAGGAATTCAACAACCGGAGTACTTGCAGGAGGAAATTTCTTCAAGAGCTCCTCAGCGAGTTGAACAACCTTGGTTTCGTCTTTGCTGATGACTTCTGTAGTGCTCATAGTGGCCCTTTCACGCGGTACTCGTCCCACAGTAATGGGAGCCCAATACGGCTTGCGAGGCAGAGACCCATCGGACTGCTGTGTGACAGGCGTCATTGAATTAGTTTGGAGACATGTACCCAGGAATCACAGCTGCCACCCATCCGCAACGACCAGCGGTCATCCACGCCGAGACGGGGAAAGTCACCACGTTTCTGGAATTGCATGAGGCGTCTATTCGCCTGAGCAATGTTTTGCGTGCGGCCGGCCTGCAACCTGGCGACCATGTTGCCATTTGTATGGAGAACCACAGTCGGTACTTAGAAGTCATCTGGGGTTGCCACTACGCCGGAGTTGTCTACACAGCATGCTCAAGCCGCCTGACAAAGGCTGAATTGACCTACATCTTAAATGACTGCCAAGCAAAGGCGTTCATCACCTCTAAGTACAAGGCTGATCAAGCTCTAGAGATCGCAAACGACATTCCGAATGTTCATCTTCGCCTGATGCTCGATGGAACCATCGATGGTTACGACTCTTTCGAATCAACTGTTGACGCAGCCTCAACCACCCCGCTTGAAAACATGATCGATGGTACAGACATGTTGTACTCGAGTGGAACAACTGGAATGCCAAAGGGCATTACTCGTCCGTTTCCTGGCACACCACTCGGCACTTCAGCAGGTCTCGCTACCGCGCTCACTGAAGGCCTGTATCAGTTTCAGCAAGGCATGATTTATCTGTCGCCCGCACCGCTGTATCACGCAGCACCATTGCGTTTCAACATGTCAGTACATGCTTCTGGCGGAACAACAGTTGTGATGGAGCACTTCGATGCCGAGATGTATTTGAAGTATGCAGAGCAGTACAAAGCAACTCACACTCAACTTGTACCAACAATGTTTATCCGAATGTTGAAACTTGATGAAGCTGTCAGGAACAAGTACGTCGTTTCCAATTTCAAGGTTGCTATCCACGCTGCAGCTCCCTGCCCAATTGAGACCAAGAAGGCCATGATCGCATGGTGGGGACCCATTATTCACGAGTACTACGCCGGCACTGAAGGAAACGGTTTCGTCTATTGCAATAGTGAAATGTGGCTTGCACATCCGGGCTCGGTCGGAACAGCAATCCAAGGAATCGTGCATATTTGTGACGAGAACGGCGAAGAACTTCCTCAAGGCGAATCAGGCACAATCTTCTTTGAAGGAAGCGCCAGTTTCGAGTATCACAATGATCCGGAGAAGACAAAAGCATCACGTGACCCTAAAGGTCGAGGATGGTCAACTCTTGGAGACGTTGGCTACCTAGATAAGGACAACTTCCTGTACCTAACAGACAGAAAAGCTTTCATGATTATTTCTGGCGGAGTAAACATCTACCCTCAAGAAGCAGAGAACATTCTGGTCAACCATCCGAAAGTTATTGACATTGCTGTATTCGGAGTTCCGAACGATGACTTCGGCGAAGAAGTTAAAGCAGTCGTACAACCAGTAACGATGCCTTCAACTCCAGAAGAAGCCGATGCGCTTGCCAAGGAACTCATCGCCTTCTGTAAAACGCATTTGGCAGATATCAAGTGCCCGCGCACAATTGACTTCAGAACGGAATTGCCTCGCCATCCGACCGGGAAGCTGTACAAGCGTCTTTTGAAGGATGAATATTGGAAGGCTGCTGGTCGATCTATCTAATGATCGCTCGGCATCCTTACCTTGACAACACATCACCCATAGCTTTCGCACATCGCGGTGGAACATCGGCGGCACCAGAGAACACCTTGCGAGCTTTTAGCGACGCGGTATCGCTTGGTTATCGCTACGTAGAAACAGACGTGCATGCAACAAGCGATGGAAAACTGGTCGCATTTCATGACAACGACCTTCAACGCACGTGCGGTAAGCCTTGGAAGATTGAAGAGACCGACTGGTCAACATTGACCTCTGCGCGTATCAATGGCACAGATCCAATTCCGTTACTCGAAGATCTGCTTGAGACATGGCCAGAACTACGAATCAATATCGATTGCAAATCAGACGCCGCGATGCAACCACTCATCGACACCATTCGTCGCACCAAATGCCTTGACCGTATTTGTGTCGGAAGTTTCAGCGATAAACGACTACGCCATATTCGTGCAGAATTTGGTTCAGGACTGTGCACATCTATGGGACCCCAAGAAGTTGTACGTCTCGTGATAGGGAGCACCAGCGGACTTCCTTTGAAGCCGTCGCGTCATGCACTGATAGCTCAGGTACCTGTTCGCCAAGGGCCTATCCCAGTGGTCACAAGCAAGAGCATTTCCCGGGCGCATCGTCTAGGAATACAGGTGCATGTCTGGACCATCGACGATCCACTGCGTATCGGCCAACTACTAGACATGGGCGTTGATGGAATCATGAGTGACGACACCAGATCCTTGAAGGATGTGTTTGTCGCCCGCCATTTATGGTGAACATTTAACAACTAGTTAACTGGTCGAGTGCTGGGCCCAGGTAACTGTGGGCTAATTTGGACACATGAGAGTTGACACAAATTTTTTCTGCACAGTTCCGATGCCTGATGCAGGAAGTGACTCCATAACACCGACTTCACGCCGTTACGACAACAATGCCGTGATTGAGTGCTACCGAAACCTTGTTGAATGGGCGCGCACAGCAGACTCACTTGGCTACGACACCATGTGGCTCACAGAGCACCATTTTCAATACGAGGGCTATGAAGTTTTACCCAACTTGATTCTTTTTGGTCAACACCTCGCAGGCCAGACCAAGAACCTTCGACTTGGTCAAATGTTCAATGTTGTTCCACAGTGGAATCCACTTCGCCTTGCAGAAGACTTCGCTATTGCAGACATCATCACTGGTGGTCGTATGGAATTCGGAGTAGGACGCGGGACTGTGCCGCGCGAAGCATGGCCGCTCGGGACAGTTGTCGCCTCTGGAGACAACGACATGTCAGTGGAGCATGATCGAATTAACCGACAGATATTTGAAGAGTCGCTCGAAATCATCAAGCGCGCTTGGACCAACGAGCGCTTTTCTTTTCGAGGCGAACATTTCACTTTGCCCGCTGACGATATTCCGGACCGTGGTTCAAACGTTGACGATTTAACACTGATACCTCGCCCCGAACGTCCAATTGATATCTACCAACCAGTGACGTCACCAGAGACGATTGAGTACGTTCCCCGAGCGGGCCACAAAGCCGTGTACTGGTTACAGAATGCAGACAGTCAGCTTGACAAGTGGAATAGGTTTGCCAAGATCCGCGACGACATGGGCAAGCCAGTAGCCCCCGGAGACGATCGCTGTCTTGTTCTCAATGTTCATGTCGGCAAGACACGTGAAGAAGCAATGAAGAAAGGCAAACCAGGACATGATGAGTTCTGTCGTTTTCTTTCTCCTTATGGCCGTTTCTCTAGCTATCGCAATCCGGATGGCTCAAAAGTCGCGTTCGATCATTGCCCGACAGTGCAGGAATCAATCGACCAAAAGATTCAGGCAATTGGTTCCGTCGATGATGTCGTCGACACCATAGGTTTCTGGCGAGAACTTCTTGACCTCAAGCATCTGATTATCTTCTTTGACCTTCCTGGCCTTACCCGTCAAGAAATGAAGGACCAGTTGCACATGGTCGCCGAAGAAGTGATGCCAAAATTGGGCGAGACAATGGATCGTCGTCCACTGCCTTCGTTGTCACCATTGGTGTAAGCCAGTAGTGACTAATTCAATCCTTTTTACAAATGCTCAGCTATTTGATGGCTCACTGGTAGATATTGCAGTCGAGAACGGGCGTATCTCGTGGATCGGAAAGCCCTCTCTTTCACCAGTTGCGTGCGAGACAAAAACCGAATTGAACGGCTATGTCGTTTCAACTTCATTTGTAGAGCCTCACGCTCATCTCGATAAGGCTTTTCTTGCTGATCGAATCTCGAATCCAGATGGTGACCTCATGGGCGCAATTCGAGGTCTTGAAGAAGTTCGCACCACCATTACTCACAAGGACATTGTCGAGCGAGCTACTCGTGCCGTGAAGCTGATGTCTCAGAATGGTGTCACTTCCATACGAACCCACGCAGACACCACCTTGTCTGGAGGGTTGTCATCAGTTGTCGCACTTTTGGAAGTAAAAAGAAACTGCGCCCATTTCATGGACATTCAGGTGGCCATGCTTTTGGAATGGCCAGTTACAGGGACTGCCGGGAAGGAGCGCCAGGCCCTCGCGCGCGAAGCAGTGGCAGCCGGTGTAGATGTAATCGGGGGTTGCCCGCATCTCGACCCTGACCCACGTGGTGCTGTTGAGTTCCTTCTCGCGCTCGCAATTGATGCACACCTGCCTCTTGACTTACACGCCGACGAGAACATGCGCAATGACTCGAGCGATCTAGAGCATCTTGCAGACGTCGTGATTCGACAAAATGTGTCACATCAAATGAACGCGAGTCATTGCGTTTCGTTATCCACAAGGCCAGATGCCGATATCGACCGTATCGCCGCCAAGGTTGCGCGAGCCGGAATCACTGTTACTGCGTTGCCACAAACAAACCTATTTCTCCAAGAACGTGGAGTATCCACTAGCCCAGCACGCGCCATTACACCTATCCACAGACTCCAACAGGCTGGTGTCGTTGTAGCGGCAGGTGCAGACAACTTGCAGGACCCTTTTAACCTGGTGGGCCGAGGTGACCCTCTAGAAATCGCCTCACTTCTCATGGTTTCAGCACATGTCACTGCTCCACAGGCACTGCAGACGATCTCATCGAATGCACATCAAGCAGTTCACGGCATCACCAGTTCCCTGGCGGTTGGTGAACCCGCAGATTTCATAGCAATACCAGCGACTAACCTTCGTGAGTCGATTGCGATGGGGCCCCCCGACAGAATTGTTGTATATGGCGGCGTCGTGATTGATAATCAAATTCGTAACAGAAAGTAAACCTTTTCGTGACACAGGCGACCCTAACTATGCCCTATCTTGTTTCTAGTGA
>CAIZMV010000315.1 GCA_903934195.1 uncultured Acidimicrobiaceae bacterium
GCCTGCTTGCTTCAATTTCCGCGCTTCTTCAAACCGGCGATGTCGACCTTTTTTCATGGTCGGTCTCCGAACATTTCATTGGCATAAATGCCTACTGGACAACCGAAACGAGTGTACAGGTCGGTGAGACAAAAAGATGACTTTTGCCTCAGGACGGGTCAATATCGACCAGTTTTAGGCCAGATCCTGAAGTTCCTGTAAAGGTCAACGCCTTTCGACCAGCCACGAGGTCCTCGATGTCTGCCCCCACTATGTCTTTTCGCCACCCATGGCGAAGACGCGCGTCTGGTGATCCACTCAGAAGGTCAACGATGTCTTTTCGCGTCGCAAGAAGACCAGCATCAAGATCACTTTGTTTAGCTAGTTCAGTAATCCAGGCCGACACCAGTGTCACTGCAGGCCTCATTGACTTCTCTAGGTCATCTCCGTCGCTAGTCGGAAGATTGAGTTCGCCGTCGACAGAATCTGCGACACCAAACTGAATGGCGTCGAGTAGCGCCTTTCCATGAACTCCATTTGCGTGTCTGTTGTCGACTCCCCTGCTCTGCAGCAAATCGTCAGCAGTACGCGGAGCGCGTTGGGCAACTCCTAGTACTGCGATATCTGACAAAACATGACGAGGAGGTAGATCAAGATCCATTGCTCGTTCTTCTCGCCATTTAGCGACAGCTCGAGCAACGAAGCGCGATTTGCCGCGCAAGGTGCGGACATCCTTGACGCGAAGCCAGGCTTCTTCTGGTGCGTTAGGTCCGGTGGGTCTAGTACGAAGTTCCTCACAGGCTTCTGCAGCCCACTCCATGCGACCACGTTTCTCAAGATCAGCGAAAATGATGGAGGAAAGTTCTGCCAAGTACGCAACGTCAGATGCTGCGTAGCGCAGTTGGTCTGAAGTAAGAGGCCTGCGCAACCAATCAGTGAGTCGATCGCCCTTCGGGACAACAACTTTCAAGAGCGACTGCAATAAGGATGCAAGTGATGGCTGTGTGTACCCGAGAAAACTCGCACACAATTGAGTATCCAAAATTCTTGATGGCACAAAACCAACGCTTTGGGTCAACACATCAAGATCTTGTTGCGCAGCGTGAAGCACGCACAACGAAGGCCCGTCCATTAATGGTCGCATCAAAGTGGCGTCACACGACACGGGATCAATGACACCCAAGCGATCGCCAGTAGCAATTTGAATCAATGCCAACTGTGGAAAGTAGGTCTTTTCACGATGAAACTCGGTATCCAGGTAATACACATCTTGTTTCGATGCATACGACACAAACTCCATCAATGCAGAGTTTGTGTCTATCCACTCAAACGAGATTTCAGGACGCTGTGTCACCTGTGGTCACCTCGTGCCCTTCAACAATCCACATTCCTGTTCCGCCAGCAACATTGATAAAAGTTGTGCCGTCGAGTGCAGGAATTGTTGACAAGTGGCCACATGCCCGAAGACTGCGTCCACCGGCTTGGCAGATGACGTATACGACTGGTGCAAGAGCACATTCAGTCTCACGGCCAACCAACTCTGACAGAGCAATATTGATGGCGCCGGGCACATGACCTTCGATGTACTCGTCTACTTCTCGAACGTCGATGATCGTGCGCTCAGACAAGGCGGCTAGCTCAGATATTGAAATTTCAGAAATTGACATGTCTAGATAGTAGTTGTCTCATCTGAAGGGTTCAGATCTGCAAACGAATTGATGTTTCGCACCGCATTGGCCGGTACGGGCACTTCAGCAACGTCAAGCAGTACGGCAGCACGGTGCACTGCTCGTTCGTTCCGCTTCCACACAGACTGCAAGGTTGCGGCGCACTCCTCTTTCGACCAGGCGGCACACAGCCAATTAAGGCGATCAGTACGCCCAACTGTTGCCTGCGCATCGTTAAGACCTCTAACCAAACTTGAAATGACTGCGCTTGTAATAAACGGCATGTCACACGACAAGACCACCACTGAATCGTGATCGGCATGTTTCAATGCTGTGATCACGCCACCGAGTGGCCCTTCTCCTGGGTAGCCATCTTTCTTCCAGGTACCGGTAATTGTCTTTGCGCGAGCCGCCGTGCCGCCAATTATCAGCACCTGAGATGCTCCGGCCTCATGTGCAGCACGTGACACTCGGTTGGCCATTGAGACCCCATCAACTTCATACGTTGCCTTGTCGACGCCCATACGTGAGCTATCGCCGCCAATGAGAATCGCGACCGTGAATTGCTCAACAGACATAATGACAACGCTACGGGCTGTTCGCCATCTATGGTGATGGAATGAACTCCTTATGGGCATCAACCGACATAGAAACCCTCAAAAACCTCGCTTTAGGGCTCTCTGGCGCCTCAATCATTGTTGGTCTGATCCTGATGAAAGTGGTCTCTTCCATCATTGGAAAGATCGTGTCTTTAGTCATCTTTGTAGCTATTGCCCTGGCTGGCTACTCACAAAGAGCTCAAGTTATTGATTGTGCTAACTCGGTGAAGGCTCAGGCAACTGCAACTGCATCAGTTGATACAACCTGCACCTTTTTTGGGCAAGACATAAAAGTCAAAGTTCCTCAGCCCTCACAATGAGGTAGTACCAACTCTTTGACAAACTCCAATGGGTGCGTCATCGGCGCATTATGGGCCGCATCTTTCAGTTCGACCAATTGTCCCTTAGCCAAATTTCGAGCAAGCCACATGGCTCCATCAGCGTGATGTTTCATTCCGAGAGAGCCATAACCACACAGCACTGGGCAAGTAATTTCCTCTACATCCCAAGGGGTCTTGTTTCGTAGTGCTGTGAGTTCTCCCACTAACGCAGCACCTTCCCGTCTGCGCTCTTGTCTGGTTCTTTCAGGAAGCGCTTCCCATCGTTTGTTACCGATTAGTCGAATCATGAAGTTCTGAGCTGCATCGGCTTCTGACGAAGCGACTGCCATTGCACCAGCAGTCGTTCCCGGCCACCATTCCATCCATGACAAAGGAGTTTCGTACGTACTTGCTCCTTTCACTTGAGTACCAAGGCGCGCAGCTGCTGCCAACGCGATATTTCCCCCAAATGAGTGACCAATTAACACGGATTTCCTGTTCCCAATTAACCCAACTAGATCGTCTACTTGATCATTAACAGTGAATGGACCTGCATGAGGCCACGATCGCGCGTACCCTCGCCTGTCGTAACGCAACACTCGATGGTCACCTTGTAAATGGCGAGCAAGTAGCGCCATTCCGCCACTTCGGTCGAGGGATCCATGAATAAGGACAATGAGCAATTCAGAGTCGGGACCGGTTTCAGCGGAGAAAATTGACGACTCATTCAGTCGATGATGCTGCTCACGAGCCACTTCCCTATCCTTTCATAGTTGTGGAACTAATTCTTGTGCGTCATGGCCTCCCAGTGAGGAAAGAAAATACCGATGGACCAGCTGACCCTGAACTATCAATCGATGGTCATGCCCAAGCAGCACTATTTGCTGCGTACATGATGTCCGAAAATGTCGATGCAATTTACTCAAGCCCCCTTCGTCGCGCCGTGCAAACAGCAGAACCGTTATCAGCAGCAATCGGTATAGATCCGATATTGGTTCCGGGTATTGCTGAATGGGACCAACACTCGAATGAATACATACCTGTTGAAGAACTCAAGGCTGCAAATGATCCTCGTTGGTTAGAAATGGCCAAGGGCGGTTTCAGCTCAGACGAGATTCCTGAAGATTTTCACAACCGCGTTCTTGCAGCTATTGAAGACATCATCTCTAAACATCGTGGAGACACCGTTGTCGTGACATGTCATGGCGGAGTAATCAATGATTACCTGTCACACATTCTTGGGATTTCAAATTCTCAGTTCTTTTATCCGAACTACACCTCCATACATCGCATCGCTGCGTCTTCCTCCGGACATCGAAGCATTCTTTCGATAAATGAAACGTCCCATCTTCGCGGTTCAGGTTTACCAACGGGTCTTTTTCATGCCTGAAACATCAATTGGTTCGCTCCTTCAATGGCTGGATAAGTGCCCAACCCCTTTCCATGTTGTGGAAACAGCAGC
>CAIZMV010000316.1 GCA_903934195.1 uncultured Acidimicrobiaceae bacterium
CCGTTGTTGATTCCGCCAACAACATTGTCCTTAGGGCAACGTGCGTTGTCGAAGAACACTTCACAGAATTCTGCGGTGCCGTCTGGCTGCACGATTCCGCGTACTTCAACACCAGGCTGACGCATTGGCACCAACAAATATGAAATTCCCTTGTGCTTTGGCGCATCTGGGTCAGTACGCGTGAGAAGGAAGCAATAGTCGGCGTGGTGACCTTGTGTGGTCCATACCTTCTGGCCGTTAATGATCCATTCGTCACCATCAAGAACAGCAGTTGTTTTCAAGCTTGCAAGGTCAGAACCTGAGTTCGGCTCGGAGAAACCCTGGCACCAACGCATTTGACCATTAAGAATTTGTGGAAGGAATTCCTTCTTCTGCTCTTCTGTTCCCCACTGAAGAAGTGTCGGACCAACAAGAGTGTCACCGAAGAAGTCGGCACGCATCGGAGCTTTTGCATTCGCAAACTCTTCTGACAACACAACACCTTGCATTGTGGTGAGACCTTTGCCGCCGTATTCCTTCGGCCATGTTGCGCAGATCCAGCCGCCTTCGAACAATTTGCCCGGCCATTCTTTGTTGAACTTGTCGCGAGCGTCGTTGCTCATTTCGAAACCTTTGTCGAACCAACCTTTCGGTAGGTTCTCTTGGAGCCACGCACGGATTTCGGCGCGGAACAGTTCATCTTCGGGGGCGTAGGTAAGTTCCATGGTTGGTAATTCTGTCGTACAACGAGGCAATTCCGCACATTGAACGAATGTGTCTGTTTACACACCGTTCACAGGGGGCAGACAGACTGGAAAAACTCCACTCATATGGTTGCTGTATGCCCGATTCCGTCAGCCATGTTCAGACTCCTGGCCTCCTTTCTGAGACTGACCTATCTATTCTTCGGGTTTTGTTGGATGCCAAGGGTCGGGTCGTCAGTCGCGAGTCCATTCTTCGGTTGGCTGGCCTCGACAACGTCTCTGCCAGAAGAGCGGACTCTTCATTGGTGGTCTTACGCAAAGTTCTCGGCGCTGACAGCATTGTTACGGTTCGCCGCAGAGGCTGGATGCTGTCTGATGAAGCACATAAAGCGGCCGAGATACTGCTCTCGCGTGGGATATAACTAAGACCGTGAATACAGCGCTACTAGCCGCAGGCGGCGCCATTGACTACGGCTCAATATTCACCGACCTTGCGATCATTCTCATTGTTGCCAAGATTGCAGCCGAACTGTTTGAACGCATTCGGGTTCCCGCGGTGCTCGGCGAAATCATCGCAGGCATCGTCATTGGCCCATCGATGCTTGGCCTCATTGACCCCAGCGACGCAATGCGCATCTTGGCAGAAGTTGGCGTAATTATTTTGTTGGCTGAAGTCGGCCTCGAGATGGACCTCACCGAACTGAGAAAAGTGGGACGCGCTTCCATGCTCGTTGCCATTATCGGAGTAGTAGTCCCCATGTCGTCTGGCGTCTTGGCCGGCTCAGTTCTTGGCGAATCGTTCAACGCATCGTTGTTTCTTGGTGCCGCACTCGCCGCAACCAGCGTGGGCATTACTGCTCGAGTGTTCGGTGACTTGCGAGCACTGTCATCTACTGAAGCACGCATCGTTCTCGGCGCGGCGGTTGCTGATGATGTTCTCGGCCTGATCATCTTGACGGTGGTCACCCGCATTGTTCAGCAAGGGTCAGTTGATCTGGCTGGCGTCGCGAGCACAATTGGAATTGCTGTTGGGTTCATTGCCGTTGCCGGTGGCATCGGAATTTTGGTTGTCCCTCGCCTATTCGCACTTATTGGCGAACGGGCAGTTTCACCAGCGACTATCGGAGTTCTCGCGGCCGGCTTAACTTTCGGATTCTCAGCAGCAGCCAGCGGTGCACAACTTGCACCAATCATTGGTGCATTCATCGCAGGCACTGCACTGTCTCGCACTCCTCAACATGACCGAATTTCACGCGACTTTAAATCTCTCGGTGCCATTTTTATCCCCGTCTTCTTTTTGCAGATCGGTATTGACACCGACGTCACCAAGTTCTTCTCTGGACATGTTCTCTTCGTCGCTGCGATTCTCACCGTCATTGCCATCTTCGGAAAGGTAGTGGCTGCACTTGGAGCGCGAGGTGCGAATGCCGACAAGTTGTTGATTGGTATCGGAATGATTCCGCGTGGTGAAGTCGGCCTGATCTTTGCATCTATCGGAGTAGCTGTCGGAGTCTTTGATGACGCCTTATACGCAGTCGTCTTACTGGTAGTTCTTTTGACCACCGTGATTACCCCACCGCTACTTCGTTGGCGCATCGAACGCTCTCAAGAAACTGCTTGAAGCAGAGCCTGACACCCATCACAGAAATCCTGTCCTAGTTATCAGGGCCGCGTTTACACAGAGTTAACACTCACACCAATTCGCCATCTTCCCGAAACACTTGTGCGACAGATGAGAAATATCACCTTCGTACTGTGCGTGTAGTTGCAAAAGCAACAGACCACAAGTCGCTCTAGCGACCGAGATGAAGGAGAAAAGGACAGTGAAGTTGATCACAACAATTATCAAGCCATTCAAGCTTGACGATGTGAAAGACGCACTGAAATCAATTGGCGTACAAGGCATGACCGTGTCGGAAGTTAAGGGGTTTGGCCGTCAAGGCGGACACACCGAGACCTACCGCGGAAGTGAATATGCAATTGATTTCGTGCCAAAAGTACAAATAGAGCTCGTCGTTGACGACTCCCAAGTCGACAGCGTGGTCGACACAATTCGCACGGCAGCAGCCACAGGAAAAATTGGTGACGGAAAAATCTGGATCACCGAAGTAACACGTCTTATTCGTTTACGCACAGGGGAAGAAGGAACCGATGCAATCTGAAGTACAAATTTTAGGAACACAGATCAACCTTCTGTGGGTCGTTATTGGAGCAGCGCTAGTTGTTTTCATGCAGGCAGGTTTTGCTCTCGTGGAAACTGGTTTCACTCGTGCGAAACACGCAGCTCACGTAATGAGCACAAACTTTGCCATTTTTGGCCTTGGATTCATTGGGTTTTTCTTTATTGGATTCCCACTGGCATTCGGCGGATTCAGTACCGCACTCATTGGAATGGACCAGCCTGTTGGCGGTGCATTGCTTGGTAGCGGCAACTGGATTTTCTTGTTCCAAGGTGGCTGGGCATTATCCGGCGACGTAATCACTCCAGCAGTTCTTGGATTCTTCCTCTACATGGTTGCCTTCATGGACACTGTCGCAACAATTCCAACTGGCTCTATGGCAGAGCGTTGGAAGTGGAGCAGCTTCACCGTTTGGGGTGTTTTCTGTGGCGCAATTTATTACCCACTGTTTGCCGCGTGGACATGGGGCGGTGGCTGGCTCTCTAAGACATGGGACACCATGAGTCTTGGTGCTGGCTACGTTGACTTTGCTGGTTCGGGCGTCGTGCATGCTGTGGGTGGCGTTGCTGCTCTAGCTGGCGCAATTGTTCTCGGACCACGCATCGGAAAGTTCGGTGCTGATGGAACTCCTCGTGCAATTCCTGGACACCACATTCCGATGGCAATGCTTGGAACACTCATACTCTTGTTCGGATGGTTTGGCTTCAACGCAGCCAGCACCTTTGCAGCAACTGATGTTTACTTCGCCACTGCAGCAACCAATACTGCAATCGCTGCAGCTTTCGGTGCAATCGCAGGAATGGCATACATCACGAAGCGAACAGGAAAACCAGACCCAGGAATGATGGTGAATGGAATGCTCGCCGGCCTTGTAGCAATAACTGCGCCTTGCGTTTTCGTTGCACCATGGGCCGCAGCTGTCATTGGAACAATTGCAGCAGTGCTTGCAATCGAATCTGTGTTCTTTATTGAGCGCAAACTCAAACTTGACGACCCAGTGGGCGCAATTGCCGTGCACGGTGTTAACGGAATCTTCGGTGTGCTCGCGGTGGGAATCTTCTCAAACGGTAGCTACGGCGCCGGTTGGAATGGTTCACCAACAAAGGGCATTGAAGGAATCATCAAGGGCGACTGGGGACAACTTGGTGCACAAGCGCTCGGTGTTGCAGTCATCTTGTGTGTGATCTTCCCGATTGCATTCGGATTCTTCAAAATTCAGAACAAGGTCACGAAGGGCGGAATCCGTTCCTCGGAAGAAGATGAAATCATGGGTCTCGACGTTCCTGAAATGGGCGTCAAGGCGTACCCAGAATTCACCTAAGTCTTTAAGAACCCCAACTAACTGCCTCGGCCCACATGTTCCC
>CAIZMV010000317.1 GCA_903934195.1 uncultured Acidimicrobiaceae bacterium
CTCAGAAGGTTCACACCGCGGAACACGTTCACACGCAACGCCGTCATCATCTCGTTCAAGTTCGTCTCGCTCCAGTGCGTCTCGTGCATCGAGTAGCCGAACAACATCTAGTCGTTCTCGTTCCACAAGTCGACCTCCGGTAGCAAAGAGGGCAAGTCGTCCGCCTGTTCGCAATTCGTCGACAACACGTCGTCCTGCACCTGCTGCTTCACCTTTTGAATCTTTTGTTGCATCCGTATGGCACTGGACCAAGATGAGTTTTACAGGGGAAGTACCGGCGTCTATGCGGTCGAGCAAGATTCCTTCAGTGGAAGCTCACCATCGCGTGAAGAATCGTTTGCGTCTCACGGTTGTGCTCTTCATAGTCGCCTTGACAATGTTGCTCGGTCGAGTTGTTCTCTTGCAGACCATTCAACGAGATGGCTATTACGAAGCAAGTGTTGATCAGCGCACCAGGGTGAACATCTTGCGAGCAGCACGTGGAGTCATCTTTGATCGCAATGGAAATGAGTTGGCTCTATCGGTTCCAAGTACAACTGTTTATGCAGACCCTCGCGACATCACTGATGTGCCAGCAGTTGCCAGAGCATTGTCTGTTGCGTTGGCGCATACGCCAGAACAAGAGGCACGATTGCTGGCAGCTCTCAGCGCGCCTGGTTCGAAGTTCAGTTACATTGCGCGCGGTTTGACCAAAGAAAACGCCCAAACCTTGCTGGGGCTTGGGCTTCCTGGTGTGTATTCGTATAAGGAACCATCACGTCAAGTTGAAGGCGGAGTTGCGGGTGCAGTTATTGGTCGCACAGATCCTGATGGTCTTGGAACTTCTGGTCTCGAAAAGCAATTCAACACAATCCTCACAGGAGTTGATGGCAAAGGTATTCGTGAAGTTGACAAGAACGGTCGTTCAATTGCCGGAGTACAGAGCACCACTGCAGCTCCAGTTCCTGGCGATGACATTGTCTTAACGCTTGATAAGAACATTCAATTCCAAACAGACACCGCGCTGTTAGATCGAGTCGGTCAACTCAGTGCCAAAGGCGGCACTGCAATAGTTATGGACTCGGTGACTGGTCATATCTATGCGATGTCTAACGTGCGACGCAATGCCGCAGGTTCTGCAGTTCTTGCCTCTGGAAACTTTGCAGCTGTAGAGGCATATGAGCCTGGATCAGTTGCGAAAGTGTTCTCCGTTAGCGCTGCATTAAATGAAGGTGCCGTCACTCCTGAATCAGTTTTCACGGTGCCAGGTTCAATCATTGTTGACAAGTTTCCAATTCGTGACGCATGGCCGCACGGACCAATTGACATGAACGTGCGAACCATTGTTAGTGAAAGCTCAAACATTGGCACTCTGATGACCGCGGAGAAAATCAGTTCCGAGAAATTGCATGATTACCTGTCTGCCTTTGGCTTCGGACAGAAAACCGGTTTGGATTATCCGGGCGAAAGTCGCGGAACCTTACGGGATGCAAATAAGTGGCGAGGCACAGAGAAGGTCACTGTGTCCTACGGTTACGGAATGGCAGCAACTCCACTTCAATTGATTGCAGGTGTGAATACTGTTGCGAACAAGGGAACATATGTTGCCCCGCAATTGGTTAGCGCCACCATTGACAAGGCCGGGAAACGACATCCTGTACCTGAATCCGCAACTCATTCAGTTCTGAAACCTGAAACATCCGCAAGCATGACAGAGATGCTGCGCGAAGTTATTTGCACTGGAACTGGCGAACTTGCTCAAGTGAAGGGCATGGAGATCGCAGGAAAAACAGGAACCGGATACAAAGTGCAGTCGAACGGTACTTATTCAACAGATGCGGGTGGACGCAAATACTTCGCCTCGTTCGTTGGGTATTTTCCTGCTGCAAATCCACGTGTGACTATGTTGATCAGCATTGACGAACCAGACGCATCATCGCGTGACCGCTTCGGTGGTACAGCCGCCGCGACTGTATTTGCTCGATTGGTTCCGGGAGTCATGCACGAACTGGGTATTCAGGCAACTGGTTCAGGCACTGGTTGCAAGGCGGGCGCTAAGTCTGCTGGACACTGATCGGATCATGAAGGATGGCGCGTCATTCAGTTTCCCCAGTGAGTATCGACAGTCTTGTCTTGCACGCAGACATCGTTGCCACGATTGTTGGAGATAAAAACGTTGTCGTAACTGGCATAACCCAGGATTCGCGCAATGTTGAACCAGGCGACATCCTGTGTTGCATACGCGGAGATTCATTTGATGGTCATCAGTTCATCGGTGAAGCGGTTTCTCGGGGGGCCGTTGCAGTTCTGGTCGACCATATTGATGAATCGATTGACTCATCTGTAGTGCAGATCGTTGTAACAGATGTACGTCAAGTGCTAGGTCGTATTGCGTCGGCTGTTTTTGGGCACCCTGCATCGTCTTTGAAGATGGTGGGGATTACGGGTACGAATGGCAAAACATCTACCGCGGCAATACTTGGGACATTGATAGAAGCTCACGGTGGTTCCGTGTATGTGATGGGCACATTGACAGGAGCTCGAACAACACCTGAATCAATTGATTTGCACGCGCAGTTACGTTCATGCGTGGACGCAGGTTTTGACCATGTTGTCATGGAGGTGTCATCGCATGCGCTCGAACATCACCGAGTAGATGGCATCGTGTTTGATGTAGCTGTCTTTACGAATCTTGGACACGATCATCTTGACTTCCATGGAAACATGGAAAGTTACTTTGCAGCCAAGAGAAAACTGTTTACATCAGAACTGGCAAGAGTGGCTGTAGTGAATGGGGACGATGTCTACGGACATCAGCTGCACAAGGAAGCTGTTATTCCGACCTCTACCTTTTCTCTAGCAAACATCAGCGATGTCGAGGTGACTGCATCACATGTTTCTTTCACCTGGAACAACCTTGGGGTACATCTCCCTATTGGCGGCTCATTTACGGTGATGAATGCCCTCGCAGCTATTTCTGCAGCTAGTGAACTTGGTATTCCGGACGAGAGAATCGTCAGTGGATGTGCTGCGGTGCAGACCGTTCCTGGCAGGTTTGAACTAGTACCTAATGATGTTGACCTTGATGTTGTTGTTGATTTCGCTCACACGCCAGAAGCATTGGACGGGCTATTGAGCAATGCTCGCGAGATTGCTCGTGGCAGATTGATAGTGGTGTTCGGATGCGGGGGAGACAGGGACCATGCAAAGCGTCCGCTAATGGGAGACATTGCTTCCCGAGGAGCAGACGTGGTGATTGTGACTTCTGATAATCCTCGTAGTGAAGACCCAGATCGCATAATCGCCGAGGTTATTTCAGGTGTAGACACGATTCACGCCTCGGTTAGTTCCATCGTGAATAGGGAAAAAGCAATTGAATCCGCCATCTTGGGTGCAAAGCGTGGTGACATGGTGGTTATCGCTGGCAAGGGTCATGAAACGACCCAGGAAGCTAATGGCGAGTTGACCCCTAGCAGCGATGTAGCAATTGCTGCCGGAGCGTTACGGATACGAAAGGAGAATACGAAATGATTGCAGTCCTAATCGCGGGAGCCGTCGCCATGGCGTTATCTCTATTTGGAACTCGTGCGTTGATCTCATTTTTTGACTCAATTGGAAAAGGCCAGCCGATTCTTGGTTCTGATGACCATGGCCCTGTCCATCACATGAAAAAGCAGGGGACAGCCACGATGGGTGGAATTGCCATCATGCTGTCTGCGTTCATTGGGTGGGCCGTAGCGCACTTGCGCGGGGGAATAGCACTCTCTGACCAAGCAATGATCATGTGGGCCATCTGCGGAGTTTTGTCTGTCATTGGTTTCCTCGACGACTTCTTGAAAGTGCGTAATGCGCATAATCGTGGAATCTTTTGGAAGAAGAAGGGTTACATCACCTTTGGACTTGTAGTTGTGATGATGACCTGGTTGCTTCTTGGCACGGGTGTTAGTGAGACATTGTCCTTCACTCGTTTTGATTTCCCAGGTTGGAACTTGTCGCCAGTTCTGTGGGTTGTATGGACTTCTGTCATGGTGTGGGCAACAACAAATGCAGTAAACGTGACCGACGGTCTCGACGGGCTTGCAGCAGGTTCTGCGTTGTTCGGATTTCTTGCATTCACAGTGATTGCATATTGGGCGTTTCGTAATCCTGATATTTACAATCTGGTCAACCCGCTTGACTTGGCGGTGTTTTCTGCTGCAATGGCAGGAGCCTGTGGCGGGTTTCTCTGGTGGAATGCTGCGCCAGCTCGAATTTTCATGGGAGATGTAGGAGCGCTCGGTATTGGTGCGGCTTTGGGTTTGTTGGCCGTAACTACAAACACTCATATGTTGCTCCCACTTATTTGCGCACTGAACGTAATGGAAGCCGGATCGGTTGCTTTGCAGATGGGTGTATTCAAAGCATCGGGTCGAAAGAAGCGATTGTTCCGTATGTCGCCAATTCATCATCACTTTGAACTTCTTGGGTGGCCCGAGACAACCGTCATTATTCGATTTTGGATTTTGTCGGGCATCTGTGTGGCGATCGCAGTAGGAATGTTTATTGCAGACTTCACGAACATTGCCGATTCCTTTGCCGGGAGGTGACATGAAACGAGTAGCGGTTTTCGGTCTGGCCCTAGCCGGGGAAGCAGCTGCGCGTGCATTGACTGGACGAGGTCTTGAAGTTGTTCTGTCTGACGATGCAATCGTGGATGAACATCGTCGTCTTGCAAGTGAACTTGGTTGCGCAATCGTGTCAGTTGCCACTGACTCAGACATTGCTGCCTTTCTTGACGGAGTTGACGTCTTGATTCCAGCTCCGGGAGTAGCACCTCACCACCGTGTAATCGTTGAGGCCCTTGTGCGCAACGTATCTGTTCGCACCGAAATTGATATCGCTTATGAATGGGAACAACAGAGAATTGGAGGTCCTCGACCAATTCTCGGAGTGACTGGTACTGATGGCAAAACCACGACGACGATGATTACTGCAGCCTTGTTGCGCGGCGGCGGACGTTCTGTTGGCGAGGTAGGAAACACTGATCTTCCTTTTATGGCGGCAATTGAACAACCGTTTGATGCTTTTGTTGTTGAGTGTTCAAGTTTCCGTCTGCAATTCACAGATGCGTTTCGTTGCGATGCATCCGTATGGCTGAATCTGGCTCCGGATCATCTTGATTGGCACGGTTCAATTGAAAAGTACACGGGAGCAAAACGTCGACTGTGGGCTTATTCACGACCAAGTGATGTAGTGATTGCCCCGACGAACAATGAAATGATTCTTGAAACAGCTCGTGCTACTAAATCTCGCTGTTTCACGTTTGGTCTTGATGCTGGCGATTACAAGGTGTCGTCAGGGACGCTGATTAGTCCGCACGGAGAGATTTGTTCCGTTGATCAATTGTGGCGTGCACTTCCACATGACATCACTAACTCCCTGGCTGCTGCAGCTTTGGTTATTGAATCTGGGTTGAGCGCTGTGGGTGATGTAGCTGAACCACTTCATCATTTTGAGTCCGCACATCATCGCATTGAATTGGTCGGTGAATTCGATGGCTCTTCTTGGTACGACGATTCCAAAGCAACGAGCCCTCATGCTGCGCTTACCGCTATTCGTTCGTTTGAGCGCATCGTGTTGATAGCCGGAGGCCGCAATAAAGACTTGGATCTGTCACAGATGGCTACTGAGCCACAACGAATGGCAGGAGTCGTTGCAATCGGGGACGATGCCGACTCAATTCGACGAGCTTTTGAAGGTGTGTGCGCAGTTCGTGATGCAGCTTCAATGGATGAAGCGGTTACTTTTGCACATGGATTGGCTAGAAATGGCGAAACAGTCCTGTTGTCTCCTGGGTGCACAAGTTATGACTGGTACAACAATTACAACGAACGTGGTGACGACTTTCAGAACAAGGTGCGTAAGTACTTCAACCAGACAGAATCGAGTTCATAATGGTCACAGATAACAGATCTACTCAAACTCTTAAGGAACGCCGTCTAGCAACGCTTCGTCGTGCCGGAGTTGCAGACCGACATCGCGTCGCCTTGGAAAAACCATCTGCAGCGTTTTACTGGATTCTCATCATCGTCACGTCGTTTGTCATGTTGGGGCTAGTCATGGTGCTTTCGTCATCTTCCGTAACCAACTTGCACTCTGGTGGTTCGGCATGGGCAATGTTTCAACGCCAGTTGGTGTGGGCTTCGTTGGGAGCAGTTGCGATGTGGGCTGCATATGCGTTCCCGTATGAAACTTGGCGCAAATCTTCGC
>CAIZMV010000318.1 GCA_903934195.1 uncultured Acidimicrobiaceae bacterium
CGATTCCACCAACTCGCTCGCTGTGCGCATCACCAACTTCAGTAATCACACCAATCAGCGGTTGACCTACGTCGCACAGTCTGGCAATTTCACCAAGGCCGCGCATTCCCATCTCCAAAACCAACGCTTCACACGAATCAGGTGCATTGATAATCGTGACAGGGACCCCGATGTCATTGTTCAATGACTTCTCAGGCCCGTGCGCATTTCTGAACTTCGAACGTAAGACAGCTAGAACTAAATCTTTCGTGCTGGTCTTTCCTACCGAACCCGTAATGCCAATCACACGACTGTGAACACAACCGGACAAACGATCACGACAATGCCGTCCGAGTGCAGTTAACGCTGCGTCACAATCATCTACTTCAACACAGGTCAAAGCATCGATTGACTTTCCGCGCTTCACGATGGCAAATGGCGCTCCGGCATTGGCAGCTGCTTGTAGAAAATCATGACCATCTGCGTCACCTCCCAATGCGACAAACGCTTGGCCATGGCGAAGGGCTCGAGAATCAAAAGCAATGCCCGATGCCTCACAATCAAGCCCTACAAGCGTTCCGTGGGCAACTGAAGCCACTTCAGAGGCGGTGATGAGCATGGAACGACCCTAGTGGCGAGTACCGTCTTACCGATGGACACCACCGACAGGCGCACCACCCTTGTGGTTATTTTTGGTGGGCAATCAGCTGAACATGACGTGAGTTGTGTGACCGCTGCTCATGTCCTTCGTGCCGCTAACTCACACACCTATCGCACTGTGCCCATTGGTATTGCACGTAACGGTAAATGGCACCTACCTGACATGGCCGAACTACCGAGCGGCGGCGTTGACCCTGCATCAGTGCCGACACATCTGATTGCTGCGGGAACAGAGACGACTTCAACAGTTCTTTCGCTACTGGCAGAAGCTGGCCCCATTGTTGTGATGCCGCTGCTGCATGGCCCGCTAGGTGAAGACGGCACAATCCAAGGTCTCTTAGAAATTCTTGATCTTCCCTATGTCGGTAGCGCAGTCTTAGCTAGTGCAGTTGCAATGGACAAAGGCGTGTCTAAGTCAATTTTCGCACACGCCGGAATTCCGCAAGCGCGCCATGTCACGTTGCGCGAAGATGCAGTAACGCCAGACTCCCTCAACGACGTTGTACTTTCACTTGGCTTTCCGATGTTTGTAAAACCAGCCAACATGGGTTCTTCCGTTGGCGTGTCTAAGGCGCATGACCTTCATGAACTTCGTGCAGCCATAGAGCTCGCGGCTTCGTATGACCAATGGATTGTTTGCGAGGAAGCAATTGTCGGAAGAGAAATTGAAGTAGCAGTGATTGGCAATCGCACGCCTCGTGCATCAGTTGCGGGCGAGATTACTCCTGGCAATGACTTCTACGACTACGAAGACAAATACGTTTCTGACGCAGCGACTCTGAACATTCCCGCGCGTCTCACATCTGAACAATCTGACACCATTCGGGCACTAGCCATATCTGCATATGAGGCACTTCATTGTGAAGGGATGGCTCGCGTCGATTTCTTTTTCGAAGAAAATGGTCGCGGTTTTCTGTGTAACGAGATAAATACGATTCCGGGTTTCACACCGATTTCTATGTACCCGAAATTGTGGGCCGCATCTGGGCTTGAATATCCAGACCTCATCGACGAACTAATTGCGCACGCAATAGAGCGTCATGCTCGTCGTAAACGCAATACTGCGCGTTAACTGCCAGCTGCAGGAATATTGATTACTTGTCCTGGCAACAAAATTTGACTGCTGTCTGGCCAATTGTTCGCTGTCAATAACGAACCGAGCGACACGCAGAAGTTTTTCTGAATCTTGAAAAACGAGTCATTCGCTGCAATGGTGTACGTACCTGCAGGTCGAGTTCCACACCCAGGACCAACGGGTGCTGCTGGCGCATTCGTTACTCCCGGTGTTGCCGGATTTGCCGGAACTGTCACATTCGGATCAGCAGGTGCCACCACAGCTTGAGGTGGTATTCGCAGCGTCTGACCAGGGTATGGAAACTGCGCCGGACTAACCATTGCGTTGTACGCCAACAATGTTGTGAGCGAAATGCCGAACTTATTAGCAACTGCGAGTGGTGAGTCTCCCGCAACAACCGTGTAAACCGTTTCAGCACCAACTGCATTTGACGGCAACGTGGTTGTTGGGCCAGGCAAAGTGCTTGCTACCGGCGGAATGGTTGCAAAGTTAGTTGGCGTTACGTTGACCACCGTTGTGGCAACCCCCAATGTGTCGCCCCCGCATGATGCGAAACCAAAACCTGAAACCATGACAAACGCCAACGCCAATGACGTGGACTTTGACTTCGGAGTGAGGCGGTTTCTTAACACAGAGACCAACAGTAGAGCCTGTGAGGGTCTAAAGGGTGACGCTTCGGCGCCACCGTTGTCACATCAAGGGACGGGCGGTGGGAAGAATCGGTGATGGCAACGAGGTTTCGCCCATGAGGTACGAATCGACGCCAGCAGCACACGCACGACCTTCAGCAATTGCCCACACAATGAGGCTTTGACCGCGACCCATGTCGCCTGCCACAAAGACGCCAGGAACATTTGTCTGGTACTCGTTGTCACGGGCTATGTTTCCGCGTTCATCAAGGTTCACGCCTAACTGATCAAGCCAAGAACCCTTGTCTGGACCAACAAACCCCATTGCAAGAAAGACAAGGTCGGCAGGAATCTCAGAATCGGTTCCTTCTTTCTTCACGAATCGACCCTCAACCATTTCGACTTCATGAATCAGAAGCGCACGAACGTTTCCATTTCCATCATCAACGAAACGTTCAGTGTTCACGCTAAAGATGCGCTCGCCACCTTCTTCATGAGCTGATGACGTGCGATAGATCATGTTGTACTGCGGCCATGGGTTCCCTGCAGAGCGAGTCTCTGGAGGTCGGGCCATGATTTCAAGCTGAAGAACTTGCTTTGCACCTTGGCGCAATGCTGTTCCTAAACAGTCAGCACCAGTGTCGCCGCCGCCAATGATGACAACGTTCTTTCCCTTTGCATCGATTGCATATGTTGACGTATCGCCTTCTTGCACTTTGTTTGCAATCGGGAGATATTCCATTGCCTGGTACACGCCATGAAGTTCACGACCCGGAATTGGAAGATCACGCCATGACGTTGCGCCACAGGCCAGAACAATCGCGTCGTGCGATGCACGCAGAATTTCCATGTCGACAGAGCCACCAACATCTGCATTGGTGCGAAACTCGGTTCCCTCTTCGCGCATCTGTTCGAGACGACGATCAAGATGACTCTTTTCCATTTTGAACTCAGGAATTCCGTAGCGCAGCAAGCCACCAATACGGTCAGCGCGTTCAAGAACAACGACAGAGTGTCCGGCACGTGTCAACTGCTGGGCTGTTGCAAGCCCTGCAGGGCCACTGCCAATAACAGCAATACGCTTTCCTGTCTGCAATGAAGGAATCTGAGGAGTTACCCAACCTTCAGCCCATGCTCGATCAATAATCGACACTTCAACTTGCTTGATGTTGACGGGGTCTTGGTTAATTCCAAGCACGCATGCTGATTCACATGGTGCAGGACACAAACGTCCTGTGAATTCAGGAAAGTTGTTCGTGGCATGAAGACGCTCAATGGCATCTTGCCAATGTGCGCGATACACCAAGTCATTCCAGTCTGGAATGAGGTTGCCGAGCGGGCATCCGTTATTGCAGAACGGGATACCACAGTCCATGCAACGACCAGCTTGGCTCTTGAGAATCTCGCCATCAAAAGGTTCGTACACCTCTTTCCAGTCCTTCAGACGAAGTTCGACTGGTCGACGTGTTGGCCCACTGCGACCCCACTTTAGAAATCCTGTTGTCTCACCCACGGGCAGCCTCCATCACTCGATCGGACGTTTCTTGTTCTGACAATCCGTCTGCTTTGGCAGACGCCATGACAGAGAGAACCAGTTTGTAGTCACGCGGCATCACCTTGCGGAAATGGGTGACTTCAGTATCAAAGTCGTTCAAGACTCGCCGAGCTACAGCTGAGCCTGTGAATTCCAGATGGCGCGCAACAGTGGTGCGTAACCATTCGGCATCAATGCCAGCGACAGTCTCGAGTTCCACCATTTCGTAGTTCACTTTTCCGGAGAACTCATTCTTCGGGTCATACACATACGCGATACCGCCAGACATTCCGGCAGCAAAGTTGCGACCAGTTGCGCCGAGAACTACTACGTTGCCACCTGTCATGTACTCACAACCATGGTCGCCAACACCTTCAACAACA
>CAIZMV010000319.1 GCA_903934195.1 uncultured Acidimicrobiaceae bacterium
CCACAGTGGGTTTGGCAATACGCTCACGCCATACTTCGAAGACTCCGATTAGTTCGCCAGTACTATCAACAGCTGCCCACGGACCATCTCCATCCCACGCAATACGTGTTCGGCCAAATCGGCAATCAGTGACTTCAGAATCATCAAGCACTTGCACTGCAAGATGGCGCACTGCTTCACGTATCGGTAACAGTGTTGGCTCTGGAATAGTGCTTGCTTCATCAACCGAAAATGGGCCGACAGAAAACCGTCGCAATGTACGAATATGTGCACCGCCACCAAGCGCAGTCCCAAGGTCAGCGCCAAGAGACCGGATATACGTTCCAGCTCCACTACGAATAGTTGCGCGAATCACCATGGGGTTATCTGTTGCCTCGACTTCGAATGAATGGACCGTGATCGGACGTGCCGGACGTTCAACTTCAATTCCCTCGCGAGCCAATTTGTGCAACCGCACTCCGTCAACTCGTAATGCAGACACCATCGGGGGTACTTGCATGATTTCACCCAAGAATTGTTCGGCAATGATTCGACGCACATCGTCCAAGTTGGGAGGAGTCATGTCATGAGTTGCAGTAATTGCGCCCGAGTCGTCTAACGAATCAGTCTCAACACCAAAAACGATTTCACATGAATACGTTTTGTCCATGTCTGCCATGAAACGAAATAACCGAGTGGCATTGCCAACCCCAACAACCAGTAATCCTGTTGCATCAGGGTCAAGGGTGCCTGCATGGCCGATACGTTTTTCGCCAAAGTGTCCGCGCAGTTTGTACACCACGTCATGACTAGTGAGGCCTGCCGGCTTGTCAATGAGGACCAGCCCATGAGCCGTAGACGGCTTCTTGCGGGCCATGAATTACTCGGCGTCGTCGCGTGACGAAATAGGCGAAGTGTCAGGCTGTTTGCGTAATAGCTCTTCAATGCGAGCTGCGCTACGAATTACTTCGTCAGGGCGAAATGACAAGATAGGCGTCTTACGCGCGTGCATCTGGCGGTTAATTGATGCCTGCATGCGAGGACGGAACTCAAGGAGGGCCTCAACCACTCCTTCGTCGCCTTCTTCGCCGAACATCGAATCGAAATAGACGATGGCCCTGTTCATTTCAGAGTCCACATCAATAGCAGTGATAGTCACGAGGTCAAGACGCTCATCATCAATAAGAGTGAGTTCATCTGCAATGACTTCACGTAAAACCTCAGACAATCGGGCGGTGCGGGGGTACCCCTTTGAGGAGCCTCCCTTGGACTTACGTTTTCCCGGCCTTGGGCGTTGATTCGACACGACCTATACGATAGGTGCTTCAATGAGTGACACCACGACGCCGTCCAATTCACGCACATCGTCAGTGCCTCCGTTTCGCTATTCCGCCTCTCTCGCTGCAGAGCTTGAAGCACGTTGGCAAGACGCATGGGACCAGAACGGCACGTTTGAGGCACCAAACCCAGCAGGCCCTCTCGGTGATCCAGCAAAAGTAGCTGGCCGAGAAAAACTGTTCATTCTCGACATGTTCCCGTATCCATCAGGAGCTGGCCTTCATGTTGGACACCCACTCGGCTACATCGGCACAGATGTGTTTGCGCGTTTCAAACGAATGAAGGGCTTCAATGTTCTTCACGCTCTCGGATATGACAGTTTTGGTCTTCCTGCAGAGCAACACGCAATCACCACTGGTATTCATCCACGAGTAAACACCGAATCAAACATCGTCAACATGCGCCGCCAATTGCGTCGCCTTGGTCTTGGCCATGACCCGCGTCGCAGCATTAGTACTACAGACGAAGAGTTCTACAAATGGACTCAATGGATCTTCTTGCAGATTCATGGTTCATGGTGTGACCCATCAACCGGTCGCGCACGTCGTATTGAAGAACTTGTAGATGAATTCGAATCCGGCGTTCGCGCTACCCCGTCTGGTGCATCGTGGTCGTCTTTGTCCTCTGGTGAGAAACACGACATTCTTGATTCATATCGCCTTGTGTATCTGTCTGATGCTCCCGTGAACTGGTGCCCAGGCCTCGGAACCATTTTGGCTAACGAAGAAGTAACGGCTGAAGGCCGTAGCGACATCGGCAACTACCCCGTATTCAAGCGCAACATGCGCCAATGGGTGATGCGCATTACTTCCTACGCAGACCGTCTGATCTCTGACCTTGACCGTCTTGACTGGCCAGAGCCAATCAAGTTGATGCAACGCAACTGGATTGGCCGCAGCGAAGGCGCTCGCGTCACATTCACCACTTCTGGCGGACCCATCGAAGTGTTTACAACCCGCCCAGACACTTTGTTCGGTGCAACATTCCTTGTGTTGTCGCCCGAGCATCCACTTGTCGACACACTCACTAGTGCCTCACAGAAATCGGCCGTAGCTGCATACCAAGCAGAAGCAGCAGCAAAGCAAGACAACGAACGTCAAGACGATTCAAAACAAAAGACAGGTGTTTTCACTGGCGCAACTGCCACCAACCCAGTGTCTGGCAAAGACATCCCTATCTACATTGCCGATTACGTTCTTATGGGTTACGGAACAGGCGCCATCATGGCTGTTCCTGCCGGCGACCAACGCGACTTTGATTTCGCACGCACATACGACTTGCCCATCACCGCAATTCAAATGCCGCCCGTTGCATGGTTTGATCAGCTTGGTATTTCCTCGTCTGCAGATTGTTCAACCTGGCCGAGCGCATTTGTTGGCGACGGCGTCTACATCAACTCAGAGAATGGTTCGCTCAGCCTGAAC
>CAIZMV010000320.1 GCA_903934195.1 uncultured Acidimicrobiaceae bacterium
ATACGTTCCATCTGATCATCAGGCATATCGCGCAAGATTGAATTAGCTGTTGAATCCTTCAACGCATCAACAATCATCAAGTCGCGAATTCGTTCCAACATATCGCTTGTAAAGCGACGAGGATCGTGTCCTGATTCAATAACGCGATCAATAGTTTTAAACAAGGTTGCACCATCATGGGCTGCAATCGCATCGATCGCATCATCCAATAGCGCACCATCTGTGAATCCAAGAAGTTGAATTGCAATCTCGTAGCTCACGCCATCTTTTCCAGCACCAGCTAGTAACTGACCAAGTACAGATAAAGCATCACGAACAGAGCCACCAGATGCACGTACAACAAGTGGAATTACACCCTTTGCAACCTTTACACCTTCAGCGTTGCACACCTTTTCTAGGTGAGCTGCCAAAGTTCCTGGTGGAACTAAACGGAATGGATAGTGGTGTGTACGTGAACGAATAGTTGCAATCAACTTATCTGGTTCAGTTGTAGCAAAGATAAAAATTACATGTGCTGGTGGCTCTTCAACAACTTTAAGTAATGCATTTGCGGCACCTGGTCCAAGTTGGTGCCGACATGCAAGCACGTGTTCAGAACACCATTCAGCAGTTTCAGCAGCAGGGCATTGCTCTTGACCAGTGGTTGTCTGCAACAGGTCAAGACACAGAGTCATTTATTGCTGGCATGAAAGAGCAGTCCGAGAAGGCCGTCAAGGTTGATCTTGCACTGCGTGCCGTTGCCTCAGCCCAAGCCATCACCGTTAGTGATGATGACCTCGAAGCTGAATTTGAAGCAATTGGCGTTCGTGTGAATGAAAAGACAGCCAAAGTGCGTAAGGCATACGAGCAGAATGACGCCATCGGCGACCTTGTTGCCCAGATGCGTAAATCACAAGCGCTCGAGTGGTTGCTGCACAACTCCACGTTTGTAGACCAGAATGGAACTGTTCTTCCCACCGATACGGTGCTCGGAGAACACGACCACGATCACGACGATGAAGACGAAGCAGAGGATGCAGAATGAACTTCCAGAATTACTACGTACCAAACGTCACTGAACAGACCAGCAGGGGAGAGCGCACCTCTGACCTGTTCTCTCGGTTGTTGAAAGAGAACATCATCTTCTTGGGTATGCCAATTGATGACACTGTGGCAAACCTCATCTGCGCACAGCTCATTCACTTGGAGAGCGAAAACCCAGATCGCGACATCAACATCTATATCAATAGCCCTGGCGGCGACATCACGTCACTGTTCGCTATTTACGACACGATGCAGTTCATCAAGAACGACATTGCAACCATTTGTCTTGGCCAAGCAGCGTCTGCTGCGGCTGTCCTTTTGGCTGCCGGCACCAAGGGAAAGCGCCTTGCTTTGCCTCACAGCCGTGTTCTTCTCCATCAGCCATATGGCCAGGTTGGCTACGGCCAGGTGACCGATCTGGAGATCGCAGCCAAGGAAATCCTTCGTATGCGCGACCTTCTGGAAGAGATTCTTGCCAAGCACACGGGTCAGAGCATGGAAAGAATTCATGCCGATACAGACCGTGACTTCGTAATTGAAGCGAATGAGGCCGTCGAGTATGGCATTATCGACAGTGTGATTTCTTCACGCGAATTAACGGACCGTTCCGGTCCAATTCGCTAACACACAGTTCGAGGAGGGCCTTCGTGGCCAAGTTTGGTGACACAGGAGAGCTTCTCAAGTGCTCCTTTTGCGGTAAGTCCCAAAAGCAAGTCAAGAAACTCATCGCAGGACCTGGTGTCTATATCTGTGATGAGTGCATCGACCTGTGCAATGAGATCATTGAAGAAGAAGTAGGGGAGCGCTCTGATGTGCGTCTTGATGTTCTTCCTACTCCAATCGAAACTCGTACATTCCTCGATGAATATGTAGTGGGTCAAGAACGCGCAAAGAAAGTTCTTTCTGTTGCTGTGTTC
>CAIZMV010000321.1 GCA_903934195.1 uncultured Acidimicrobiaceae bacterium
ATGGCGACAACCAGTCACCTTCAATAACTTTGCAACCGTAAGCATCTACTTGGGGTTTGCTCTGAGATTCTGCAATCAGCACTTCTTCGCGCGTATCGCACCCATTTCCATTCGCATCGGTCCAGTGCTTAAACAACGAACGAGAATAACCGGTCTTGTATTCGTTTTGTACAGCAATAGTGGCCAAAACTGACAACGCAGTTGGATCACTAAGAACCGCACCTTTTGCAATGGTGGTAGTAACTGCCTTTTTCTTTTTCACCGTTGTGGTTGTCTTCTTTGCCTCAGGCGAAGGTGCAGCACCAGAAGAACTAACACAACCAACCGTTACTGCGAGTGCGAGAGCAGGAAAGACAATTAACGATCGATGCAAACGCCTAGATGTGGTGTTGGACATTTTCACAAGTACCTCTCATTGAGACCGTACTAGCAACGAGACACACTCAATGCTTTTGAGTTCAGTGGTGGCGCGTGCCCCAGCGCTCAAGGTCTTGAAGAATTGGTACCAACTCGAGGCCTTTAGCTGTGAGGTGATACTCGTAACGTTGTGGCTTCTCCGTATACATATGCTTTTCAAGCACGCCACCAGCGACAAGAGTGTTCAGACGATCAGTAAGAATGTTGCGCGCAATGCCAAGTGAATTCTGAATGGATTCAAAACGAAAAGCTCCGGTACTTACTTCCATGATGATGAGCGGAGTCCACCATTCACCCATCACTTCCAACGCATCCGCGAGCCGGTGATCGAGATGCTGGAAGTTCTTACGCGGTGACATTCGATTCACCTTAGGACAAGCCTGTGTCCCGTGATTGCGTTTCATAACGCCCCCATCGGAGACCTTGGTGAGATTAACTCACCAATAGTCCCTATTATTCCTCGCCCAAATTAATTGGTAACTTCACTCAACTCAATGAAGATGCATTCACCTGGACACACATCAGCAGCTTGCACCACTGCGGAAAAATCACGAGCCACAACTTCTGCTAACGAACCTGCACCGCCTGGATCGTTGAGGGGTTCACCCAACTCAGCAACATATGCAATGCCATCTTCAAGTTGCACGAATACGTCAGGGCAGTGATCAACACACAAACCATCACCTGTACACAGGTCTTGGTCTATCCATACGCGCATAAGAAAACGGTACCGCTTCCCTGCCCTTATCCTGCATTGCATGACATCGAATCTGCCCATTGCGCCACGGCGGCCACATACATGGGTACGGCCATCTGGCGACGTGCAAGACCCGTACGCGTGGCTGTTGCAGAAGGATGATGCCGCAACGTTGAAATACCTCAATGAAGAAAATGCCTATTCACAAGAATGGTTTTCCCAGCACAAGCCTGTGACAGATGAGATTTTTTCAACCATCAAATCACGCATACAGGAAGACGATGCATCTCATCCTGTCAGTCACTCTGGTTGGTGGTACACGTCGCGCACCGAGACCGGCAAGGCATACGCAATTCATTCGCGCGGCCGAGCAGCAACAACTGCAACAGAGCATGTATTGATTGACGAGAACATCGAAGCTGATGGCCATGACTACTTTTCGTTAGGGGCATTTGAAGTATCAAATAGCACTCAGCTTCTTGCATGGTCGAGTGACATTGATGGTGGCGAGTACTACACATTGCGAATTCGTGACATCGAATCAAGCACTGATTCGCCAGACGTAATTGCCGATACCGCATTTGGTGGCATTGCCTGGAGCAGCAATGATGACTGGCTGTTTTATGTGACTCCCGATGAGCAAATGCGCCCATGGCAAGTGTGGCGACACAAGGTTGGTACTCCGGTCACTGATGATGTGATGGTGTATGAAGACGCAGATGAGCGATTCTTTGTAGGTGTTGCAGCCAGTCGTTCAGGGCAACTCATCATGATCGAATCCTCTAGCAAAACGTCTAGTGAAACATGGATTCTTGATGCTTCAAAACCCACAGACCCGTTGCTATGCGTGGCTCCACGTCGCGACAATACTGAATACACCGTTGACCACTGGGGCACTGACCTAGCCATCACCACCAACCTTGATGCAGTTGACTTTCAGGTAATGACAGCCCCCACTGCTACCCCAACAGAGTGGAAGC
>CAIZMV010000322.1 GCA_903934195.1 uncultured Acidimicrobiaceae bacterium
GAACGCACGTCCGCTTCGATACACAATTGATTCTGCATGGGATGCATGGCACGAGTCAGAAGAGGGCACTGCACGCGACTGGTTAGTCGTGCACTATGCCTCGCTAGTTAAGTTCGTCGCTGGTCGTCTTGCTGCAGGGTTGCCACGTACGGTTGATACAGGCGATCTCGTCAGTGCCGGAGTGTTCGGGTTGATGAATGCCATCGACAGGTTTGATCCATCACAAGGTGCAAAATTCGAAACGTATGCGATACCGCGCATTCGTGGCGCCATTCTCGATGGACTACGTGCACTCGATTGGGTGCCACGTTCCGTTCGCTCTCGGTCGCGGTCTGTGCAAGATGCCATTGCGTTGCTGGAACACCAACACGGACGCACTCCAACTGACGAAGAGATAGCCGCCGAACTTTCCATCACTACTGATGAATTAGAAAAATGGTTAGCCGATATCGCAGCTGGTTCAGTAGGTCCGCTTGATCATGTGGCGCTTGATACAACAGCTGCCGAGGCAGATACGCACTTGCAACCTGGTCGTGCAATGGAAGAAGGAGAATTACGCACAGCAATGCGCGCTGAAATTTCCAAACTTCCCGAACGTGAACAAGCAATCTTGATTTTGTATTACGACGACGGCTTGACATTGTCGGAAATTGGTGAGGCGTTAGGCGTTACTGAAAGTCGTATTTCGCAGATACACACAAAGGCTGTGCTGCAGTTGCGTTCGCGGCTTGCCGCTGCCGGTATGGGCTGACCTTTCCATTCACTGCGTCGTGCGCACACATTGCTGATGTGGGTTTCTTAGTCGCATCGCATCTTGTTGCAGTCCTCCTCGCAGTGTCTCAACCAGTTCCACCCGTCGCTCCAGTGCGTGGTGTCGTTATTGACGGGTTTCGGGCTCCTGCATGTCAGAGATGTGTGGGGCACCGCGGTGTCACCATCGCTGCGACAACTGGGACTCCTGTTCTGGCAGTGACTGCCGGAGTCATTGTGTTCGTTGGGCAGGTCGCCCGCGTTCTGTACGTGGTCGAAGACATCGGAAGGGGAGCACGAGTCACCTATGGACGTCTCCTCGGTTCCAGCGTCATTGCTGGGTCGACGGTGGCCGCCGGACAAGCCATAGGGGTCAGTTCTGACCAGCTGTATCTCGGGGTCAGGGTCAAGGGGTCGTACGTGAACCCGTTGCAGTTTCTGGGTTTTACGGCGGGGCGCCTGGTGGGACGTGGGTCAGTCATTGTGGGGCGGTGACTGGCTCCCGATAGGCTTTCAGAGTTCAACGCGCACATTCCGTGCGTGTTACATCAAGCAAATACCTTGCACACTGGCCATCTGCGGTCGCTTCGGCGTCGGACCAGTGTGTGGAAAACCGCAGAAGGAGAAAATCATGGCTGTCGTATCAATGCGTCAAATGCTCGAAGCTGGTGTGCACTTTGGTCACCAGACCCGTCGTTGGAATCCGAAGATGAAGCAATTCATTTTTGGAGAGCGCAACGGAATCCACATCATCAACCTTGACCAGACGCTTGAGCGCATCGAGGTTGCCTACGGATTCGTGCGCGACCTCGTCGCAAACGGTGGCACTGTCTTGTTCGTCGGAACAAAGAAGCAGGCACAAGATCCCATCCGTAGCTACGCCGAGAAAACCGGTATGTACTACGTGAACGAACGTTGGTTGGGTGGAATGCTCACCAACTTCGAAACCATCTCAAAGCGCGTTGCAAAGATGCAAGAGTACGAGCGCATGATGGCATCAGGTGAATTTGAAGCGATGCCAAAGAAGGAAGCACTTCTTCTTACTCGTGAACTCGACAAGCTGCAGAAGAACCTTTCAGGTATCTCGCATTTAGCTCGTCGTCCAGACGCAATTTTCGTTCTTGACACCGTTAAGGAACACATTGCAGTAACAGAAGCCAACAAGCTTGGAATTCCTGTTATCGCAGTTGTTGACTCAAACGTTGACCCAGACCTCATTCAGTTCCCAATTCCTGGAAACGACGATGCAATTCGTTCAAACGACCTTCTTACTCGTGTTATTGCTGAAGCAATTATCGAGGGTCGTTTCATTGCTCAGAAGCGCAATCCTGCAGCAGCAGCGGCTGAAGTTATTCCGGTCGAGCGCACAGCAGAAGAGAACGCAGCGTTTGAAGCACAGCAAGCAGACGCTCGTCGTCAGGCAGCAGAAGCTCAGGCATCTCGTGAAGCTCGCTTGTCGGCACCAAAGTCAACCGAACAACCAGCAGCGGAGTAATCATGTCGTATACAGCTAAAGATGTTCAAAGCCTTCGCCAGAGCACTGGCGCCGGAATGATGGATTGCAAGAAAGCACTTGAAGAAAATGGCGGCGAAGTTGAAGCCGCAAAGCAGTGGCTTCGTGAAAAGGGCCTCGCTGCAAGTGCAAAGCGCGATGATCGTGAAAACGCACAAGGTGCAGTTTCAATCATCGTTGAAGCAACTCGTGCTTCAATCGTCAAATTGAAATGCGAAACAGACTTCGTTGCTTCAAGTGACGGCTTCAAGGCTGCAGTCGACGCGTTGGCTCAGTCAATCCTTGAAAAAGGTGAAGCAGGACTTGCTGATCACACAGCATCAGTTGATGACTTGAAAATCGTTCTGAAAGAAAAAATCGAAGTAGGCGAAGTTGTTCGCTTCGAAGCTGCTGCAGGAAACACTCTTGATTCTTACAACCACATTCAAGGTGGTCGTGGAGTCAATGGCGTCATCGTTGAAATGTCCGGAGCAACTCAAGAAGTTGCACACGACGTTGCTGTTCACATCGCGTTTGCTCATCCGCGCTATTTGCGTCGTGAAGATGTACCAGCTGACGTTGTTGAAAAAGAGCGTGCAACCCTTGAGATCGTTACTCGTAACGAAGGAAAGCCAGAACAAGCAATTGCCAAAGTTGTTGAAGGTCGCATCACTGGTTTCTTCAAA
>CAIZMV010000323.1 GCA_903934195.1 uncultured Acidimicrobiaceae bacterium
GCCACGTGGACCACGTCGACATCATCAAGAATCTCAACACCACGCCGCGATGCTTCCTTCAACAAGTACGCCGCCAATGTGTCTTCATCGACAACAACCGGAATAGAAATATTTTGCACCCGATCAGTGACATCAAGTGGCGTTAAACCTTTGTCGTTCATCCATGAAAGGTGGGCCAGTAACAACTGACGCACTTCGTCCATGGTTAGTCGAGCTTGAGTGTTGCTTGGTAATGCGCGAGCCACATAGTCGGCAGCCTGATCAATGTCGTAGATAACGCGCGGTGCCACCATGTCTAAACGTTGCGCTTCACGCCCAACTACAACTGCTGCGATGACAAATACTGCGAGAGCCGAAACAATGGCAAACAAAACAGTGGCTATTGACATATCAATAGCCTACGAGAACGCCGTCGCTAGAAACTCTCCATAATGAACCACTGGTCGTCTGGGGCAACTGTCACAACACGAGCCATAAATGCACTGCCGCCACTACCCCACGAATATTCCATGTACTGCGGCAACCCTGGACGGTGCATCAAGTTGCGACCTTGGAAACCGAATTCATAGGCAACCGACGGACAAATGTATGCGGTGGTTCCAGCAAATGGTGCAGACAATGTCATGTGGGCATGCCCACTAACGACTGCCAACACATCGTGGCGTGCGACAACGTCAATAAGTCCGGCAATAGAAGCATCGTCAAGGCGCACCGAATCTAAGGCCTTTCCACCAGTTGCAAAGCACGGATGGTGCATTGCAATCAAAGTGGGAACACCGTCAGATAATTCAGAATCCAACCACTCCAGTTGATCCGTATCAAGAGCGCCATCGCCGCGACCCAAGCGAGCAGAATCCATGACAACCACCTTGCCTTCAGGCACCGCAAGTACGTAATCAAGTCGTCCATTGCGTGAGGGCAACGAATACAACCGCTGCATCTTTTCTGATTCGTCATGATTTCCTGCGCACAACGCGACTTCAACGTCTACCGAGGCGAGTACATCAGAGAAACCGCGATACTCATTGTCGGTTCCGGCGCGCGCAACGCAATCGCCCGTAATCAACACTGCGTTACTGCGCTTCGATGCGTGCTGCAATGCCTTTGTCAGATTCCCCACAGGGTCCGAGCCTTCGAATAATTCATCTCCCGGGCCAGTGATATGTGGATCAGATATTTGAGCGATGACAGTGCGTGGCATAGGCGCACAGTACCTCACACAGATTGATACAACATGTCCGAGAAATGAAAAGAACCCGGGCACTAGGCCCGGGTTCTTTTACGTTTTAATCAGTTAATGATCAGATACCGATGCGTGTAGCAAGAAGCTCGCGGTGGTAGGTCGGATCACCAAAGATGAGTTCACTTGACTTCGCACGCTTGAAGTAAAGGTGTGCTGGGTGTTCCCAGGTGAAACCAATACCGCCGTGGATTTGAATGTTCTCTGCAGCTGCGTGGAAGTACGCCTCTGAGCAATATGCCTTAGCAAGTGATGCAACTGAAGGAAGTTCTTCGTTCATTTCTGCTGCACACCACATGCCGTAGTAAGCAGCTGACTTTGAAGACTCAACTTCAAGCAACATGTCTGCACACTTGTGCTTGATTGCCTGGAATGAACCAATTGGACGACCGAACTGGATGCGATCCTTTGCGTACTGAACAGCCATCTCGAGCACTTTCTGTGCTCCACCGACTTGCTCTGCTGCAAGCGCAACTGCTGCAAGGTCCATAACTTGGGTAAGGACTTCGCCGCCCTTGCCTTCTGTACCGATGAGCTTTGCTGGAGTGTCTTTGAACTCAAGCTTTGCTTGCTTACGTGTCTGGTCCATTGTGGAAAGCGCTGTGCGGGTGAGGCCCTTTGCATTGCCTTCAACTGCGAACAAGCTGACACCCTTAGCGGTGCGTGCTGAAACGATGATGAGGTTTGCTGTGTGACCATCAAGTACGAAGCTCTTTGCACCAGTGATGGTGAAGTCAGAGCCAGAGCCCTTTGCTTCGATTGTGATTCCTGCTTCGTCCCAACGGCCTGATGGCTCTGTTGTTGCAAGTGTTGCGATTGTTGCGCCACTTGCGATGCCTGGAAGATATGCCTTCTTTGCAGCATCATCACCCGAGAGGAGCAATGTGTTTGCTGCAAGCACAACGCTTGAGAAGTATGGAGCGCACAACAAAGCGCGACCCATTTCTTCAAGCACAACGCCTAGTTCAATAAATGAGAAACCTTGTCCACCGAATTCTTCGGGGATGGCAAGTCCTTGCAATGCCATTTGGTCATTCATTTGGGCCCACACTGCTGTGTCGTAGCCGGTCTCTGTCTCCATCTGCTCGCGCACTGCGGTCTCTGAGGACTTGGCCTCAAGGAACGAGCGCACCATCTTGCGGAGTTCTTCTTGTTCTTCACTAAATGCAAAATTCATAGA
>CAIZMV010000324.1 GCA_903934195.1 uncultured Acidimicrobiaceae bacterium
CGCACAATTTCATTTGCGGTGCGTTGGCATGGGCCACGCCCTGCTGTGTTGTGGGAAATCACTGGTGCAGCCGGTTTGTTGATTACGGGTGGCGCAGCCGACCCGTCGTGGCACACCACAGATGCTTCCGGTGAAGCGCTGCTGGCAGCGCCAGTCTCTGCCAATGTGTGATTGCCTCGTTGCCCTAGCTGCAAACACTGCGGCCAATAAAACACTGTTTGCGAAAAATTCAGACAGACCGCCAACCGAGCCCCAGATCATTCGATGGAATCCGTCTCGTCGCGATTCAGGAACCACTCGCACCACCTACATCGAAGTGGAAGCATTTGCAGGCGACACGGTTGCGTGCGCGGTTTCGATGCCAGATTGGTGTTGGGGTGCAGAGCATGGCGTTAACGAAGCTGGCGTAGCCATCGGCAACGAAACGATCTACACCACTCTCGACCCGCGTGGTGCTCCCGACGCGTTAATCGGCATGGATGTGGTGCGACTCGGCTTAGAACGCGCGACAAGCGCTCTGAACGCTGTTCAGGTGATGTCAGATCTCATCGCGCGGTACGGACAAGGCGGAAGTGGGCACGATACGCGTAATGGCGAACGTGCGCGACCATATTGGTCAAGCTTTCTGATTGCTGATGCACATGACGCATGGGTGATGGAAACGAGTGGCACGGAAATCGCTACTCAGCAGGTTGCGGATACTTGGGCGATCTCGAATCGCACCACAATCCCTTCATTCGATGCACGCCATCGTCACCCCCAACAACCAGTCGAGCAGTTGGTCGACCCGCGACTGAACGCGTCTCGTGACTTATTGACCGCAGGGCCGCTAGAGGTTGAGGGTGTGCAAGAACACCTGCGGTCACATGTGGGTGGGCGTGACGGATGGACAGTGTGTATGCATGCCGAGGTCAATGGCGAATGTGTTGAGGCCACCACTGCATCGATGATTGTTGAACTCTCTGATAATCCAACAGTGTGGTGGGCTCAGGGTTCACCGTGTGTTACTCCGTATCAGTCGGCATCATTCAGTCAACTTGTCGAACTGTTGCCAGCAATTAGCGGTCGGTAAATAGCTCGAACGTGTCGCCAACGGCAATGTCGCCACACGTGGTGACCATTGCATAGAGACGGCATTGATTGCCACGTTCATGGCTCATGCGCTTGTAATCCTTGTTCAGAAACCAATCGTTGTTTTGCTTGCACGGAATTGCATACGACGTGAGAAACCCGCGCATGCTTCCGATGCGAAAATGCGCACCGGGGCGAAATGCTTCAGCCGGAATACCTGCAACTGTGATGTTCTCACCAGCAAACCCTGGGCTAATGGGGTGACCCTCTGCTCGCAGTGTCTCGATCGCGTCTGTTGACCAAATGCACAATGCTTGCCATGGCCGACCATGTCCGACCCGCCATGATTGCACGTCGCCTTCAACACCTTTCCATCCGATCACAGCAGAATCAAGTGGCTTCTTCGGCAGCCCCTTAGATGCATGCAAGTGCGCCACAGTGCCGACATGGTCAATCGCAAGTGATCGCATGGTGGGAAAGAATCTCCACATCGCAGCAAGTAATGATTCAACTTGTGGTGGCGTTAGTTCGTCGTACTTCGCCTGAATCGCCGCAGTCGTTGCTACGAATGCAGCATCAACATTGTCAAGTGATGGCAACGCGATGCCTGCAAGAGAAGCGAATTCAGCAAGAAAACCACGAGCCCCTGCAAGCCATCCATCAGGAATTGTGGATTCGTGTGTGTGGTGAGTCCAAATATCGTTCAGTTCGTCAAGGGTGCCGTGTGCATCTTGTGCGGTATACGAATAGTTGCCGACATTGATCGATGCGGAACGAGCCATGCGAGAAGCCTACGCTTCACCGTATGGCACGACCAGTTCCCACTCTTGATTACGAGCGCGAACTCATGGCAACAGGTGCGCGCATCATTGCCGGTATGGATGAAGTGGGCCGTGGTGCAATAGCTGGGCCAGTCACCATCGGAGTCGTTGCAATTGACGCAACTATCGGTGCAGTGCCTGAAGGATTAGCTGATTCAAAGTTGATGACCATTAAGCGTCGCGAAGCAATGGTGCCTGTTGCAAAAGAGTGGGGTCTCGCGTGGGCAACAGGTTCTGCAACAGCAGCAGAAATAGACAAGTACGGCATCATGACGGCACTAAGCCTTGCGGGCAGTCGTGCATTGACAGCGCTTGGCATACGGCCAGACATCATCATTCTTGACGGCAACAACAGTTTTTTACGTGAAGAAGATGATGGGCCACGCATTGTCACACGCATCAAAGGCGACCAGACATGTGCAAGCGTGTCAGCAGCCAGCGTGATTGCAAAAGTTGAACGTGATGCGTTGATGACGCAACTACATGAGCAGTTTCCGCACTACGGATGGAGCGGCAACAAGGGTTATGGCGCAGCAGTACATACTGATGCAATAAAGATTCACGGAGTTACTGACTTGCATCGCAAGTCGTGGAACTTGGGTATCTAGATAATCGCCAACGCGACCTGAGGCTTATGAGACTTTGATGTCTTTGAAAGGTGAACGGGAATCGATTCCCATGTCCTTTGGAAGACCAAGCACGCGCTCGCCAACGATGTTGCGCATCACTTCATCAGAACCACCAGCAATACGAAGACCAGGAGTTCCAAGAACAAAGTTTGCCCATGCATACGTGCCCCACTCGCCGCTGTCTGCGATGAGCTTTGGCCCAAGAATGTGTGAGAGGAACTTCACCAAACGAGCTTGGTTGTTTACCAACACCATCTTGCCAATAGAGCCTTCTGGTCCGGGCAATTGTCCGGCCTTGGCTTTTGCTGTGGTCCGCTGTGCATTCATGTTGGCAATGCGATAGTTCATGACGATGTTTGCAAGCTCGCTACGAATGAGCGGGTCTGTTTCAAGGCCGTAATGCTTCACCATTGCAATAACGCGTGTGATGAGGTTGTTGTCGCCAGCATTGCTGCCACCGATAGATGCACGCTCGTTCATAAGAGTGGTGAGAGCAACGTTCCAGCCGTTGTTCACGTCTCCCAAACGATGATCGTCTTTCACGCGTACTTCGTTGAAAAAGATTTCGTTGAAGCTTGCGCCGCCAGTCATTTGCTTCAATGGACGCACTTCTACGTTTGGATCTTTGAAGTTGATAATGAAAGCAGTGAGGCCCTTGTGCTTCGGAAGATCCCAGTCGGTACGGGTCATGATTTCGCCGATGTCTGAGTAGTGAGCACCAGTGGTCCATACTTTTTGACCAGTGATTACCCACTCGTCACCATCTTTGACAGCTTTTGTGGTGAGTGAAGCAAGGTCTGAACCAGCACCAGGCTCTGAGAACAACTGAGATGCAATCATTTCGCCGCGCCAGAGTTTGCGAACATACAAATCACGTGCGGTGGGTGAACCGTGATCAAGGATTGTTGGTGTCACCATTCCAAGGCTGATAGCGAATGCACTTTGGTCGGGAACACGGAATGTTGCTTCAAGTTGGTTGTACAAACGGTCGTACGCAGGGGTTAGTGCGCGACCGCCAAATGACTCTGGTCCGGTGATCCATCCGAAGCCCGCATCGAATTTCTTTTGGCGCCAAATTTTTGCTTCTTCAGCGTTAGCAGCTTCTTGCGCACGATCTTTTTCGCGGTAAAAGTTGTCGGAGCCTTCGCCCCACACAAATGCTTTTTCTACAGGACGGCGTTCGGAGTTTGACTCGAGAAAGGCGAGTGCTTCTTTTTCAAACTGTTCGATAGTGATATTGGCCATGGCGTACCCCTTGGTCGGACCCTCGCGGGTCGGCAATTGCTTCCTTGACATTATCGGGATGTCGATTGATGGGCGAAGGCAGGTGGGAATTGACTAGCGTGGAGTCCTATGGGACAGCTTGTGGCAGTAGAACAAAAGGCCGGTGGCGCGTCCACCATTGTGCGGTTTGAGACCAATCGCTCTCTCACAGGCATGGGTCACGAGCGCTTTACTAGTGCCGCCGAAGCAAAGGGTCCTCGCCCTGCTGCGGTCATCGCCCGTCGTTTCTTTGAAGCTGGCCATGTGTCTTGGGTTCACGTGTACGGCAATTGCATTAC
>CAIZMV010000325.1 GCA_903934195.1 uncultured Acidimicrobiaceae bacterium
GAGCCTGGGCTCTATCGTGGTGGGGTAGGCGGCGTTCGGATCGAGGATCTGGTCGTTGTCACCGGCGATTCGTGCCGAATTCTTACGCACACCCCCAAGGACCTCACATGCCCGCGATCACAACGAACGATCTGAAAAACGGAATCACACTCCAACTCGACAACGGACTCTTTACCGTTGTTGAATTTCAACACGTGAAGCCTGGAAAAGGTGGAGCCTTTGTGCGCACCAAGTTGCGCAACCTGAAGAACGGCAATGTATTAGAAAAAACCTTCAATGCGGGTATTCGTGTCGAGCAAGCAATCCTTGACAAGCGCGACATGCAGTTCTTGTACAAAGACGGCGACGACTTCGTGTTTATGGATACTGATTCATACGACCAGATGACAGTGACTCCGGCAGCGCTCGGAGATGCTGCGGACTATTTGGTTGAGCAAGCAATGGCAATCATCGCGTACCACAACGGTGAAATCATCACGGTTGAAATCCCAGCGTCTGCTGAATTGGTTATTACTGACACTGAGCCTGGAGTTCAAGGCGACCGTGTGTCGGGTGCTCGCAAACCAGCAACTTTAGAGACTGGTAAAGTCATCCAAGTTCCATTGTTTGTCAACGTTGGCGACAAAGTAAAGGTTGACACTCGCACCGGCGATTACGTCACACGCGTCTAATGGCGCGCGATCCGGAATCATTCCGCGCAAGTGACGAAAGAACTGATGCTCGCGAGCAGGCAGTCATTTTTCTGTATGAATCAGAACAGCGCTCTATGTCGCCGCTCGAATTGTTGGCTGACAGAGGAGTCGCTTCAGCAGACCTGACAGGGGAGTTGCTTAATGGCATTGAAGCTCATCGGGTTGCAATCGATGAAGCAATCGTTGCTCATTCAAAAGGTTGGGCAATTGACAGAATGCCGGCCCTTGACCGCGCCATCCTGCGTCTCGCCATTTTTGAGTTGACCTCACGCCTTGAAGTACCGATAGCTGTCGTTATTGATGAAGCAGTCGAATTGGCAAAGAGGTTCTCCACGGACGACTCGGGACGATTCGTCAACGGTGTTTTGGCGGCAGTCGCAAAGACGGCTCGCCCAGTTCTGTAAATATAGGTTCATGAGTTCGCAAGTCGATGACGTTGAGGTCGCGACTCTTCGTGACCGAATATCACAAACGTCGTTATGGACCTGGACAGTGGTGCTTTTGTGTGCGTGCTCAGCTGTTGCTACTACTCGCTTGCAGTGGGATATTCACAGGGGTCTCGGAACTTCTTCCTTTGACGTAGGGCTGTACGACCAAGGAGTCTGGTTGTTGTCTCGCTTCGACGCTCCATTTGTGACCTTGATGGGTCGAAACCTGTTCGGTGATCACGCATCACTAATTTTGTTGTTTGTTGCCCCGCTGTATTGGATCTGGCCCGGTACAGAGACTTTGCTAGCGATGCAGTCTTTCGTTGTTGCGGCCGGAGCATTGCCCATTTACTTTTTTGCTCGCCGGCATCTCAATAGTGCTGGTATCGGATGCGCATTCGCAGTTGTGTGGCTTGTGAACCCTGCGGTTAATGGCACCATTTTTGAGAACTATCACCCAGATTCATTTCTGGGTTTGTTTATCCCGGTTGCAATTGTTTCTGCGCTTACGAAACGCTGGCGTTGGTATTGGGTTGCGGTTTTCCTGTCGCTACTGGTGAAGGAAGATGTCGTTCTAGTCATCGTTCCGCTTGGTGCAATGTTGGCATTGCGTGGCGAGACCCGCAGGGGAATTCTGACGATTGGCGCCGGAATTACGGCTGCGTTACTCGGCATGTTCGTGCTGATGAAAAACCTAATTGGTGTTCCGACTCGTAATGGCTGGAGAATCCCTTTCGGTGGAGTATCCGGTTTCATCAAAGAGACCTTCACTAACCCAACAAATGTGTATCAGTATCTAACGTCTGAAGGTCGCTTGATGTACTGGTGGAAGATGTTCGCGCCATTTGCTTTATTAAGTCTTCTTGCACCAGAGGTTGCAGCAATCAGTTTGTTGGTGCTCGTTGGCAATACGGTCAGTAATTTCTGGTATCAATTTCACATCGAGTACCACTACTCACTTGTTGCTGTGCCGGCATTGCTAATTGCAGTCATCGTGGGGCTAGGGCGAGTCGGTATCGGAGCGCGCAGGGTGCTTGCGGCTGTTGTGGTGGTCTCGTCGTTGTGGTGTGCGTCATTGTGGTCGTACGTGCCATTCCGACTGAACGAATATCCTCATTGGGGCGCAGAGCACCCTGTTGCTGTGGCGGCAGAAGAGATGTATTCGCACATTCCGCCACAGGCAAAAATCTCCGTGTTTCATTCGACGGCCCCACACCTCGCACATCGCAAAGAGGTCTATCAGTTCCCCAATCCATTTCGGATTGTGTTGTACGGGCCAGACACTTCAAGAGAAGGCCAGCGGAGCCCACTCTCTGACGGGATTGAGTTTGTGCTTTTACCGCGGGAGCTCGACACTGGAAATCTCAAAGACTGGAACTCCATTTCTGCGGATTTCTATGAGTACAAGGCGAACAACTACTGGCAACTATTTGCCCGCAAGTCCCCCTAGCGCTCGAACCTTTTATCGTGCTACAGTGTCGTCGACCGTAAAACGGGTCCTGTGAGGCTCGAACGGAAGGACAATATGGCTCTAGTTTTCATGCACGCACGCCCCTCGCGAGGGGCGTTTTTCATGCCAGTCCTTTCAGGGGTTGCCGCGTAATGAGTTCGGCCTCGACAGTGTCTTCCGAGATTCTCGGTGTCTCTGATGTTGACAAAGCGCTGAAGCGCATTGCTCACGAGATTGTTGAACGAAATCCAGACTTGTCTGATGTGGTCATAGTCGGTATGCAAACAGGCGGAACCTGGATTGCTGGTCGCCTACGTCAGAACATCTCGGTCATTTCCCCATCGGCAACAGTCCCGCTCGGTGCAGTAGATATCTCCATGTATCGAGACGACTTCAGTCTTCGGCCAATTGTCTTGTCTGCGCCTACTGA
>CAIZMV010000326.1 GCA_903934195.1 uncultured Acidimicrobiaceae bacterium
AGGCCAACAGGGTTCGTAGGCTGACAAGGTGCGCCTTGCCGTTGTGATCCCCGTGAAGTCATTCACCCTTGCCAAAGGGCGACTTGCCGACACTTTGACTGCTTCGCAACGCTCTGCGCTTGCCCAATCATGTGCTGAGACGGTTGTGCGTGCAGCGCTGTCATTACCTACCTATGTGGTGTGTTCAGACGATGTTGTTGCATCGTGGGCAAAAGCACTTGGAGCCCACATTGTTGAGTGCCAGACACCTGGCCTTGACATCGCAGTGGCAACAGGACGCTCTGCAGCCGAAGCTGACGGCGCAGACCACATCATCGTTGCTCATGCTGATCTTCCCTTGGCAGTCAGTTTCAATCACATTGCACGCGAAGGAAAAGTAACGCTTGTCCCTGACCGTCATCGCGACGGCACAAATGTTCTTAGTTTTCCTATCAATAGCTCGTTCACAACCGCGTATGGACCGGGCAGCTGCGACAATCACATTCGTCTCGCAATAGATGCAGGACTTGAATATGAAATCATCGAAGATAACGATTTGGCACTCGACCTCGACACAGCAGACGACTTGAGTGAATTAGCACGCAGAGAAACGGAACAACAATGAGCGCAAACGAACCAGGGCAACCTCCAGTAACTCCCACTACTTTCACATCGAATCTGACGACACCGAAGATTGTTTTGGCAATCGGTGCGCACCCAGATGATGTTGAGTTTGGTTGTGGAGGCTCGCTTGCCAAATGGTCAGCAGAAGGCGCTGTTGTGCACCATCTTGTCTGCACAGACGGATCAAAAGGCACATGGAACCCTGATGCCGACACCGCCGCACTTGTGCAGTCACGTCAAGTTGAACAACGCAATGCAGCCAGCGCACTTGGCACTTCAGGCACCGTTTCATTCCTTGGCTATGTGGATGGTGAACTTGAACATTCAAAGGAAGCAATTGACCGCATTGCACTTGCCATTCGCACACTGAAGCCCACAGTCGTTTTGTCGCATGACCCGTGGAAGCGATATCGCCTACACCCCGACCATCGCAATACTGGCCTCAATGTGTGCGATGCAATTGTTGCCGCACGTGACCCACACTTCTTGAAGCATCACTTCACGGACCATGGCGTCGTCCATCATCGTCCTGATGCATTGCTGTTGTGGGAAGCAGACGAACCAAACCACGTGGAAGATATTTCTCCATGGGTGCCTGTAAAGCTCACTGCAGTTGAACGCCACGAGAGCCAGTTTGAATCAACTATGAAGGCGACCGATGAAGACGGAATGGAAGTGTTCCGCTCACGGATGCGTCAGCGCATGAGTGACCTTGGTGCACCACATGGCTTTGCCGCTGCTGAGATTTTTCACCTCATGAACAGGCTTTAAGAGAACTGCCCAGCAACTCTGCCAACACCTGGTGGCCCCGCAAAACTCTGAGCAATTGGCATCCAAGTTGATGCTGGCTCCCCCACTGTTGTTAGCCCGCAGTCATCAATGTGTCTACGTTGAGTCACGGCTAAACAGAACCCCAACGCGGGTCCGGTGACTGACGATTCTGCCGACTCGTCTCCCCATGTCCACGTATCACCACTAGGACTAATGAGCGAGACGAAAACATTTCCCTCGGGAGCTGGCAATTTGTTTGAGGCGACTGCAAATGGCATCGCGCGCACTCCGATATGAGCGATGTGCTTTAAACGATCTGTAGATGTGCGTGTCCACTTCAATGCATCTGCAATGTCTTGGCCGTGCGCCCACGTTTCCATTAAACGCGCAGTCAACATAGACGTGCCTGACATTGATGGCCCGTACCATTTGCACCGTGCCGACAAATCAATCGATTGCGCGGCTCGCGCAAGATCTGCTGCACCTTCGCGCCACCACTCAAGCAATTCTTGTGGCGACTTTTCTCGCTCCGCATTTTGAATTGCGTCCAATCCACCTGAAGCCATCATCTCTGCCATGTCATTGACGAATCGGTCTGGATCAGCCATTGACCACATGGCCCGGCGATCAATAAGACCTAAGTGAATGATCTGGTCTGCAACATCCCAGCCCGGCGCTGGCGTCGGAACAGACCAATCAGATTCAGACATTGCTGCAAGGTGCGCGTCAAGTGCTGCTACCTCGGCAATGAGATCTGTAAGTACGTGGTCCGTGTTGCTAGGCATTCCTCAAGTGTGCCCGAAATACAACCGTGAGAACTTGTCCGGAGAAAGTGAAATGGAGGGCTTTCGCCCTCCATTCCGACACTCCGAACCCAAGGGTTCTACTGATTTGAAGTTGTAAAGAAGGCCTAGGCCTTCTTTGCAGCGGCCTTCTTACGAGTGGCCTTCTTCTTGCGTGCAGGAGCAGCTTTTTTGGCTGCTTTCTTACGCTTTGCAGGAGCCTTTTTAGCTGCTGCTTTTTTCTTGCGTGCAGGAGCGGCCTTCTTGGCTGCTTTCTTACGCTTTGCAGGAGCCTTCTTGGCTGCTGCTTTCTTCTTACGTGCAGGAGCAGCCTTCTTGGCTGCTTTCTTGCGCTTTGCAGGAGCCTTCTTGGCTGCTGCTTTCTTCTTACGTGCAGGAGCTTTCTTAGCTGCTGCTTTCTTCTTGCGTGCAGGAGCTTTTTTAGCTGCTGCTTTTTTCTTTGCTGCCACTTGAGTTTCCTCTCGTTGTGTAAGTGGTTACTTACGGTTTGGGTTCAGCTGAGCTTTTAATGTAGAGCTCGCTGTGAATTTCATCGCGGTTGAGGCGGGGACTGTTACTGCTGCACCCGTTTGTGGGTTACGGCCAGTCCTCTCCTTGCGATCGGTGGTGCTGAACGAGCCGAAGCCCGGCCATGCCACTTTTTCGCCCTTCTTAGTAGAAGCAACAATTAGGTCAAAGAACGCTGCAAGGGTGCGCTCGGCGTCTGCCTTCGAGCACTCTGCTGCCTTTGATACCTCTTCGATGAGTTCTGCTTTTGTCATTGTGTATTCCTCCCCGGAATCGGAGTTGTCAA
>CAIZMV010000327.1 GCA_903934195.1 uncultured Acidimicrobiaceae bacterium
AGCTGCCGGAGTTACCGGTCGCATCTTCGAAGCAAGTGGTCAGACTCTTGCAATTGCAGAAGGTTGGCATCGCGGACCAAGTCATGCACCAGTTGAAGATCCAACAACACTTGGACCAATCGTTGCTGAGTTGTTGAAGAATGCTCGCCCGAACGCCGGCATGGACGGTCGTGACGGTTCATGGCCACAAAGCGCTCGATAAAGAAATAAAAAGGACACATAATGGCACTTAACCCAGAAGCAGTCGGATCAGTCGGCGAGCCGTACAAGATCTCATGGACATCAAAGGATTCATTGCTCTATGCAGTGAGCCTCAATGTCAGTTCAGATCAATTGGAATACGTCACTGAAAACTCAACCGGAGTTGTTCAAAAGGCACTTCCGACAATGCCTGTTGTATTGGGATCTGGTCAGGCAACTGCCGCATCAAACCCAATGCGCAATGTTGGCGAATTCAACTTCGCAAATCTTGTGCATGCATCGCAATCAATTACTTTGCACCAGCCGCTTCCTGTTGAAGGAACTGCAACGGTACAAAGCAAGCTTGTTGCAATGTATGACAAAGTGAAAGCTGCAGTCATCGTGACTGAGGCAGAAGCAACAGATGCTGATGGCAAGCCGTTGTACTCAACTCGTTCATCTGTGTTCATTCGTGATGCAGGCGGCTTTGGCGGAGAACGTGGACCAAGTGGTGCACAAAATGAACCACCAGCAAAAGCTCCAGATCATGAAATCACATTTCAGACGTCTGGCGACCAAGCGTTGTTGTACCGCTTAAACGGCGACCGCAACCCATTGCACTCAGATCCGAACCACCCTGCTGTTGCAGCAGGCGTGTTCCCTAAGCCCATCTTGCATGGCCTTTGCACATACGGATTCACAGGTCGTGGCTTGTTGAATGCACTATGTGGCGGCGATGCAAATCGCTTCAAGCACATCGAAGGCCGATTCGCTTCCCCCGTTTTCCCCGGTGAAGCACTCACCATCAAGATGTGGGAAACAGGCAAGGGCGAAGCCGTGTTCACCACCTCTGTTGGTGACCGCGTGGTCATTGATCAGGGCTTGGTTCGCTACAGCTAGACAGGGTTAAACAACTCAATACTGTGGCCGTCCTTCGGGGCGGCCACAGTTGTTTGTGGGCTTACTAGACCATCGCGCGCACTGCGTTAGTCGATAGTGCCGTCTGCATTAAGGCGAACGATACGGCCGACAGTCGTGCCATTCCAAGATGTGAAGGTACCCAGAATTAAGACTTTCGGACCCTGCGCAGTCATGGACATAACTTGATTAGCGGTGAGAGCTGTTCCAATAGTTGATGTGAATGCGGTATCGCGAGTGCCATCGGTGTTCAGCCGTACAAGTGAACCAACAGTTGTTCCTGCCCACGTTGTAAACCCTTGAGCAACCAAGATTTGGCCATTGTTTTGCAGTGCGACTCTTGATGCTTGCGAACCAGGTCCGGCTCCGACATTGGTCGAGAAGGCGGTGTCGAGAGTTCCGTCTGCATTGAGGCGTAGCACCCTGTTAGCGGTCGTTCCGTTATAGCTAACAAAGTTGCCCACGACCACAATCTTGTCGTCTGATTGGACGACGCGGCCGGCAACGGTGGTGCGTCTACTACCGGAACAGCGGCTCGCGGAGGTGCAGGCGGATCTGCCACGACCACATCGGGCGCAGGATCGGCCGCAACTGGTGGTCGTGGTGGAAACGGCGGCAATGGTCCAACAAACAAGGGTGGAAACGGCGGCGCTGGAGGCACAGCTTTTCTCAACAGCAGCGGAAACAGCACTGCTACGGGCGGTACGGGCGGCACACGCGGAACCAATGGATCAGACCACGGTGCTGGTGGTTCTGCAATGGGGATCGGTGTTACAGCGGACAAAGTTGTGCAAGGCGTTGCAGGATCCGACCCTGCCTAAGGAAGAATCCTTCCGATCTAACTAGATGACTAGTTAGATCGGAAGTGATAACCAATCGGAACGCCGCTAACGGAGCCTGATCCGTAATGGGTCATGTCGCCACCAAAAATTATCTTGCCACTTCCGTCGATTTTGGCAACCCAAATTGAGGCGAAGATGTTGTTCACGCCAATCGTCAACAATGTTGTATCTAATGTTCCCGTGTCTGTTAGGCGGGCACGGAAACCGACCGATGATAAATTCCAGAGTGAAAACATTCCGGCGACGACGACTTTGCCACTGCTTTGCACCACAATTTCGTTGATAGGACCCTCTGGGCCTGTCCCAACGTTTGTATTGAATGCTGTGTCGAGTGAACCATCAGCGTTGAGGCGTGTGAAGTTCTTCGCAGCAACACTGTTCCACAGGTTGAACTGACCGCCAATGAGAATCTTTCCATTTGCATCAATGGCTAGCGAGCGAATGGCATTCGTACCGCCAGTGTCTATGCCGGTTCCATTCTTAGTGGTGAATGCCGTGTCGGGTGCGCCATCGGAATTCAAACGCACAATGCCACCTACTGTGCTTCCCTTCCATGTGGCGAAGTTTCCACTCACGAGAATCTTTCCGTCAGATTGAAGCAACAAACCACTTACCGATCCTGTTGCGACTGCTGTTCCGGTTGCAGTAGTGAACGCTGTGTCGCGTGTGCCATCGGAATTCAAACGCACAATGCGGTTCACTGTTACGAGGTTCCAGGAGGTGAAACTTCCACCGAGAACAATCTTTCCGTCAGACTGGTATTCCACTTCTGCAACAGTGCCGTTAGCTGCTGTGCCGATGTTTGTTGCAAAAGTGGGGTCCTTGGTGCCGTCCGCATTCAGGCGCACAACACGATTCGTGGTCACGCCGTTCCAGGATGTGAAACTTCCACCAACAACAATTTTTCCATCGGACTGAACCGCAAAATCGTACGTAGAGTTGTTCGCCCCAATACCAAGGTTCGTCAAAAAATCAGTGTCAGTTGTGCCGTTCGAATTTAATCGCACAACACGGTTCGCAGTAGCGCCATTCCACGTGGTGAAATTTCCACCGTACAAAATGTCACCGTCGGATTGCACGGCCATGGCAGAAATGACTGCGTTGGCGCCCGAGCCCGCATTGGTGGTGTATTCGGCATCGCGTGTGCAAGTTTGAGTACAAGCAGATGTCAAGCTGGAATATGCCCCCGTACCCACTGAGTTGGTTGCAGCAACCTGGAAGAGATAGCCGGTAGCACTATTCAACCCAGTGACTGATGCAGAGCTTGTGTCCGACACGCCGTCTGAAAGCGTTGTCCAGCCCGCCCCATCAGATCTTCTGTATTGAATGACGTAATCGCTGATTGCTGCACCATTATCGGCAGGAACACTCCACGTCAGAGCCACTGCAGTACTTGTTGCACTCAATGAAGTCATACTTGGCGCACTTGGCACGCTCGCTGGAAGAGTGGTGGTCGTTGTAGATGTCGTAGATGTCGTGGTCGTCGTCGGTTCAACTGTTGTTGTTGTCGTCGAGGACGTTGTAGTCGTAGTGGAAGACGACGTGGTGGTAGTTGTTGTCGACGATGTCGTTGTTGTCGTGGGCTCAACAGAGGTGGACGTAGTGGTCGTGGTTGACGACGAGGTTGTTGTTGTCGAAGACGCTGTTACTGGCACAACAGTTGTCGTTGTTGTCGTTGTTGTCGGTTCAACAGTTGTGGCGGTTGTTGTGCTGGTTGTGAGGGGAACAGTTGTGGCCACTGAAGATTGAGGAACAGTGGTCGGAGCTGCTGTCGTTGCTGGAGAGACTCTGTTGTTCGCGATAGTTGTTGTTGTGGTCCGTGGTCGGGCGATGGTTGTTGTTGTGGTCCGCGGTCGGGCGATGGTTGTTGTTGTCTGCTTTGCGGTGGATGGCAATGGTCGTGGAGCAGTGGTGGAAGTAGAGATCGGCTTCTTCAGAGATGTGGAAGTAGGGGGAGTGGTCGTAGTGGGTGCAAGTGTCACCGTGGTTGGAGGGTTGCTGTTCTCGGTGGTGCTAGAGGAATCAAGAGGGGTGTTGGCTGTAGGAACAAAGGCGGGGATGTTGACGGCAACAACGCGCCCATCGGCCAGAGTCGCACTGATTAGTACGGTGTGCTGGCCAGGTTCGAGATCGCTTGGCACGATGATCTGGGATGAGAAACTTCCGTCCGTACTCACAGGAATCTTGTTCAAGAGTCGTGGAGTTGAGAACAACCACACTTGAGCTTCAGTGACTCCTTGAAGTCCACTTCCAGCAAGTCGTACGGTCGCTCCATCAGATAAGACAAGCCGACGACCAGCAGCCAGTGTTGTCACTTTTCCAAACTTGTCGACAACGTCTACTTGACCAGATATGTCGGCATCGTTCCACACATATTGTGAAGCGTCTTCCCGAATAGCAACTTCCACAATCTTGGCATCAGCTTGGTTTGGGACTTCAGTAGAACTAGATGAGGAACATCCCGCGAGAAATGCGAGGAGGGCAACTCCGACCAAGCCGAGCAGCGCCGGAGACAAGGTAAATGTGCGGTTGACTGGGGAGGCAGACGTGGTAGCCATAATTAGCAAACTATACCAGTAGTAAAGAATTTGCTAGACCAATGGTAAAGCTGTGAAAGCCTTGCAAAACAATGTGGTTATGAGGCATCGGCCCTGGCCTTTTCCTTGTCCCACAAGGGTTTCCTATTTACGATAAATATGACTGGTTTTGTCGGGAATAGCGGTATTCTGACTAGATGCCCGTTGCAACCTGGAATAAAGAGACCCTTTCTGGGCACTCAGAAGAAATCTCGGCTGCCGCTCGCGACTTAGAGCACGCAACGCCAGTAGAAATCGTGCGTTGGGCTGCAGATCGTGTGGGAAGTGACATCACCGTCACCTGCAGTTTCGAAGACGTGGTTCTGGCGCATGTTGCAGCGATTGCGGTTCCCGGAATTGAAATCGTGATGATTGATACGCAGTACTTGTTTGCAGAGACCCAATGGCTCGCTGAAGAACTGCGAAAGAATTTTGATGCAAACCTTCGCATTGTTCACCCGCTTCACGTAACGCCAGACAACCTGTGGCAGCGCGACACAGAGGCGTGCTGCAATGTTCGTAAAGTACAGCCGCTGAACGCAGTGTTGTCAGAAAAAACCGGATGGGTAACGGGCGTCCGCCGCATTGACGGGCCAACACGTGCAGAGACTCCTGTAGTGACTCTTGATTCCACGCGAAATGTATTGAAGGTAAACCCACTGGCGCTGTACAGCGATGAAGAAATGGAAACGTACGAGTTTCTCCACGAACTTCCGCGTAATCCATTGAAAGATCGTGGTTACCCAAGCATCGGTTGTTGGCCATGTACAAAGCCTGTTGCTGAAGGCGAAGACAAACGAGCTGGCCGTTGGGCCGGGCAAGCAAAAACCGAGTGCGGATTGCACATTTAGAAATCGAAGAAAATAAGGAGACACACATGAGTGCAGTGACATCACAGAACGAATTGGAAATACTTGCAAGCCGGTCACATTTAGATCGTCTTGAATCAGAAGCAATCACCATCATCAGAGAAGTGGTGTCAGGTTGCGAATCGCCTGTGCTGTTGTTCTCTGGTGGGAAAGACTCTGCAGTGTTGTTGTGGCTTGCCATTAAGGCGTTTGCCCCAGCACGCTTGCCATTTCCAGTCATGCAAGTTGACACCGGTCATAACTTTCCGGAAGTTATTGAATACAGAGACGAATTCGTGCGCAAGTACGGCCTGGAATTAATCGTTGCCTCAGTGCAAGAAAGTATTGATAGGGGAGACATTCCAGATCCAGGCCCGACTGGTAGTCGTAATCGTCAACAAGCAGTCACTCTGCTCACGGCGATTCGCACCCACAAGTTCGATGCCGCTTTTGGTGGTGGACGTCGCGACGAAGACAAGGCCCGCGCCAAGGAGCGCATCCTTAGTTTCCGCGACAAGAAGGGCGGCTGGGAGCCACGTATGCAGCGTCCAGAGCCATGGAACATTTTGAACCCACGCATTGTTAAAGGTGAGCACCTTCGTGCGTTCCCAATTTCAAACTGGACTGAGCTTGATATCTGGGAATACATCGCTCGCGAAGAGATTCCTTTGCCCACTATCTATTTCTCCCACGAACGCACGGTGATTGAGCGCGATGGCATGTTGCTGTCTGTCGGTGGACCTGTAGTTCCTGAAGATGGCGAAGTTCCTCGCAAGGAAATCGTTCGGTATCGCACGGTGGGCGACATGAGCTGCACAGGCGCAGTTCGTTCCACAGCCACAAGTTACGAAGATGTGCTTGCAGAAGTTTCAACAGCGCGCATCACAGAGCGCGGTGCAACCAGGGCTGATGACAACTTCAGTGAATCAGCAATGGAAGACCGTAAGCGTGAGGGTTACTTCTAATGAGTGCAGTTTCCACAGCATCAAACACTCAAGTCCGCATTGCCACAATTGGTTCTGTTGACGATGGCAAGAGCACACTTATCGGCCGGTTACTGCATGACTCAAAGGGCATCTTTGAAGATCAGTTAAGTGCAGTTTCCAAAGCCAGTCGCCGTTATGGCGATGGCACTTTCAACTTGGCGCTCCTGACCGATGGTCTTCGTGCTGAGCGCGAGCAGGGCATCACAATTGACGTTGCTTACCGCTACTTCGCAACGCCGAAGCGCAGCTTCGTACTTGCAGATACACCGGGCCATGCTCAGTTCACTCGCAACATGGTGACTGGTGCATCGGTCAGTGATATCGCGATTGTTCTTGTAGATGCTCGTCACGGTGTCGTTGAGCAAACTCGACGCCACGTATCTATCGCAGCGTTGCTTGGTGTTTCGCACTTGGTACTTGCTGTGAACAAAATGGACTTAGTGAATTGGGACGAGACAGTTTTCGACACAGTGGTCACTGACGTTGCAGCAATCGTTTCTACTCTCGGATCTTCGGTTCCGATTCACCCGATTCCAATCTGTGCGACAGATGGCGAAAATGTGGTTGATGCTGGCGACAAGACACCGTGGTACGAAGGCCCATCGGTTCTTGAATTGCTGGAAACTCTCGACATCACTCCGGCCGCCACAATTGAAGCTCGCTTGGCTGTGCAGTGGACATTGCGTGAACATGGTGGCAGTGATTACCGCGGTTATGCAGGACGCCTTGAAGGTGGAGCAATACGTGTCGGAGACATGGTCACGGTTCACCCACATGGGTACTCAAGCACTGTTGCAGGGTTAACCCGTGCTGGTTCGCCAACAGATATTGCTGTCCCTGGCGATGCCATAGCGATTGAACTTGCAGATGATCTTGATGTTGGCAAAGGCAATGTGATTGTGGTTGATGGCACTCATCAGCCAGTCGATGCAACGGGGCTTATTGCTGATGTGTGCTGGTTCACAGATACCGAACTAAATGTTGGTGACGCGTTAGTTGTTCGTCACGCCTCTGGTGAAGTATCAGCTCGAGTTGCTGCCATCACGCATCGCCTTGACTTAGAAACTCTTGAGAACACTCCAACCGATCGCCTGATACTGAACGACATCGGACGAGTAGAACTTGCTCTTTCGTCGCCACTGGTTGTGGATGAATATACGGTGAATAGAGCCGGTGGCAGCGCCATCGCAATAGATCCCGTTACCAATGCAACCATTGGCGCTCTCATGATTCGGTCTGGCTGCTAACGGAATTTTGTTATGGTGACGAATTATGAATGAGTCGTCATCACTTACTGAGCCAACTGAAGCCACAACTGAATCTCAGCATCGGGTCAGACGAACATTTGCCACCATCCTTGGTGGGCTGGGCGTTGTCTTGCTCGGTCTTGGCCTTGTCTCTCTAGTTCTGATGAGTTTTGTATCGTCCCCTGAAGCTGCAAAGTCGACAGTGAAAAGCGCTTTGAACCAGCCAGATGTTCGTGATGTCATTGCAGACGAACTGATTCAGAAGTTGCAAGAGAGTGCGGACAACGACGCCGAAAAATTGGTGTTTTCAATTGCGCGACCCCTGATTGTCACTGGAGTAAAGGAAAAACTTGCGGATCCAGAACTGATTGACTTCGCTGGGGAAGTTGCTGCGACTGTGTATGCGGTTTACATTGAAAATGCACCAGCAACTTCAGTTGATATTTCGAAATTCAGCGATGCGACACTTGCCGCAATTCGTGCAGCGGATCCTTCTATTCCAAAAGATCAGAATCCGGAAATAGATCCTTTGAAAGTGGAACGCAAGCCGGGAGATACAGATTTCAAGTCAATTCGAGACATGGCACAGCGAGGCTCATGGTTGTTTGTCATTCTTGGCATTCTGTTACAGGTTGCTACGTGGTTCCTTAGTGTTGCTTCGCAATGGCAACGGGTCCTTCGCCTTGGGATCAGACTCTTGTCTGGCGGAATTATCTTCCTCGGCGTTGTCCTTATTGTGCGCGGTCGTATCCCTCAGTCGTCAACTGACAACAAAGCAGCACTCACAGCTGCTGCACAGTTCATTACCGACCCAATGGTGACCCGATTCGTTGTCCTGATTGTTTTGGGTGTGGTCATTGGAGCAGTTGGATTCGTGATGAACCGTAAAGCCCAATCAACTGTTTCTCCCATATCGGTGAGCTAGCTAAACAGCGTCCAGTCATCTGGTTTGCGTCCGCGTAGTTCGTCGTAATCGACTTCGACACACACAATGCCGCGTGACTCTGCAAGCGTGCGTGCTTGTGGCTTAATGCTTTGGGCTACGAACATGCCGCGAAGAGTGCCAAGCGACGGGTCATTTGCGAGGTCGACCAGGTATCGAGTGAGTTGTTCAACGCCATCAATTTCGCCTCGTCGCTTTACTTCAATAACGACGGTGTTGCCGGCAGTGTCTTTACACAGGATGTCGACTGGGCCAAGGGCTGTGTAGTGCTCGCGGCGAATCAGCGTGAGTCCCTGTTCCATTACGTCAGGGGATGCTGCAAGTAGTTCTTGTAGTTGCTTTTCTACGCCGTCTTTCTCAAGCCCTGGGTCTTCGCCAAAAACATGATCGCTGTCGTGAAAAATCTCATGAAAAGTGATCGTCATTGCTTCGCCCTTGGGATTGCGCACTATCCAATGATCAGAGTTGTCTTCGATGACATTCGGAGCGGTCATCCAGTTGAGGGGCTTGTAGGCGCCACCATCAGAATGAACCGCAACGCAGCCATCAGCCTTCACCATGACAAGTCGAAGTGCCTCAGGTAATCGGGTTTCTAAGCGGCCTGCATATTCCACAGTGCAGCGCGCAACGATAAGTCTCACAACAACAGTCTTGCCGATTGGGCTAGTTAGTGATGTGGTCGCGCATGCGCTTTTGAATCAGGTCGCGCCGTTCCTGCAGTTGACGGTACGTCATCGACTCTGTTGATTCGTCAACGCCGAGGCCTGCCTTGAGGCTTCCCATGTCAATTTCCACTGTGTTCATATCGACGCCCAGTTCCTCTGACAAGCGGGCACCATGACGTTGCATGAATGTCATTGAGATATTGGTGAGTTCGCCAATGATGTCAAGGTCTGGGGCTAGGCGAGCAATGGCGCCGTCAAGAAACACCATGTTCTTGATGTACAACATCAGCTCTTTTGGCAGCTTGGCGCCATAGGCAAGAAGTGCCTTCACGATGCGTTGCACTTCAGCTACAAGTTCTTCACCATCAAGAGACGTTGGGTCGATTGTGGGTTGGTCAAGGCCAAGGTCTCGAATCACTGCATCGATATCAGTATCTGTTGGCAGCGCACCAAGGTCTCGCAACGCAGATACCTGGCTATGCAAGTCATTTGTTGTTGCACCAAGCATGAGGCGCATGAATGCGAGCCGACGCTTCGTTGTAAGACGACCAACGATGCCGAAGTCGAGAAGAGCAGTTC
>CAIZMV010000328.1 GCA_903934195.1 uncultured Acidimicrobiaceae bacterium
ACCTACGGTGCTGAGTACTACGACGCTGCAAACGTATTCCTCAACGTCATCAAGGGTGGCGCTAAGGACCGTGCAGCAGTACAGGCTGCAGTAAATGCATACGACGCTGCTGGTATCACCAAGCAAATCAAGTTCACTGAAAATGGCGAAGCTACTGAAGCAGCAACCATCTACATGTACAAGGTTGAAGGCGGAAAGATCACCTACGTCGCTGACATCAAGTGATCGTAGGTCGGTAGATCCGATCTAAGAACGTTGCCCGTGGCGGCTGGGAATTTGTTCCCAGCCGCCACTGCAATATCGTGGAACAAATCGAACATAGGGAATTATGAGCAATTGGCTGATTTACAGAACTTTCTGGGACCTCACTATCTCAGGCATTGTGCTGGGGCTCATCTACGCGCTTGTCGCACTCGGGTACACCATGGTGTACGGAGTTCTTCGCCTTATTAACTTCGCGCATTCCGAAATATTCATGGTGGGCACATTCGGTGTGCTCATTTCTCTTACAAACGTTTTCGGCATCTCATTGTTTGAAGATGGCGATTATCCATACCGCAGCGGGCTTGTCCTTGTTGCAATTCTTCTCTGTAGCACTATTGCTGCCATGGTGGTTTCTGGAGCCGGCGCAGTAGTTCTTGAACGTACCGCGTATCGACCATTACGCGGAGCTGGCGACACATATGGCGCAGTTGTTCTTGCCTTCCTCACTGGTCTAGTTGCTTCTTTTCTTTTCTCTGACCAAATAATGACGAACCTTGCAATCTCGGCAGTCGTCACTGGCCCGGTTGCGTACGGGTACGTACGCGTTTTCCGCCGTGGTCGTCAAGCACCTCGTCTCGCTTTTCTCATTTCTGCAATCGGTGCATCCATGGCATTGGCAGAAGCTGTTGCAACGTGGGGCCCCGATGCGAGATCGGTTTATACAACCCCTCGCGTTTTGGAGAAGAAAGTTCTCTTCAACTTCCTCGGAGCAGATATCCGTATTGACTACGTCATCGTTGCGGTTGGTGCAGTTCTCATGATGACGTCGCTGTTGCTATTCGTAAACCGCACACGTCTTGGTCGCGGTATTCGTGCAGTTGCACAAGATGCAGAAACAGCACGCATTCTCGGTGTCAATGTCAACTCAGTCATCTTGGTTACATTCCTTCTTGGTGGGGCAATGGCCGGTGGTGCAGCGATGATGTTCACATTGGTCTACGACCAGACTCGATTCAATATTGGTTTTCTCTTGGGAGTGAAAAGCTTTACCGCCGCTGTTCTGGGCGGAATCGGAAACATTAAGGGTGCATTACTGGGGGGCATTGTCCTTGGTCTTGCCGAGAACTACGGGTCTTCAATCTTTGGTGGTCAATGGAAAGACGTCATTGCATTTGTTGTGTTGTTGACCGTCTTGATGTTCCGCCCAACAGGAATTCTTGGTGAATCACTTGGTAAGGCCCGCGTATGAGTCTTACTGACGCTTTCCGCCAACGCACCGCACCACAGCTGCAACTTGGTAATCGTTTCCGCGCACTACCGCGGCCAGCAAAGTGGTCGTTGTCCGCGTTACTAATCGCTGCGCTGTACCTCACGCCGTATTGGCCAGATGTCCCAGTCCTTGGTTGGATCATTAATACGCCTGGTACAAGTTTTGAAAACGTTCTCACCGACCAAATCATGATGTTTATCTTGGTTGCACTCGGACTGAATGTTGTTGTGGGCTTTGCCGGCTTGCTCGACCTCGGGTATGTCGGCTTTTATGCAGTGGGTGCATACACAACCGCAGTAGTCACATCAGGTCAGTTCACGTTGCCGTGGGTTGCTGCATTGCCTTTGTCAGTGATTATGGCCATGATCGCTGGCGTCATCTTGGGCACGCCCACATTGCGATTACGCGGTGACTACTTAGCTATCGTCACGCTTGGTTTTGGTGAAATCATTCGCATCACCGCCAACAACTCTGACTGGCTTGGTGGTCCTCGAGGAATCAGCAAGATTGCACGCCCTCCAAGTTTTGGCCCGCTTCAATTCGGTGTTCTTAACGCCAAGCCATATTGGTATCTCGGCTTCACGGTCATCCTGATTGTGATTTTTGTTCTGACGCGTCTTGAGAACAGTCGTGTTGGTCGTGCATGGGCAGCTGTTCGCGAAGACGAAGACGCAGCCGAACTTATGGGTGTCGACACCTTTAAATTCAAGTTGTGGGCGTTTGCAATTGGTGCAGCAATCGGCGGCATTGCCGGCTCGCTGTATGCCTCCAAAGTTGGTTTCATTAACCCAGACAACTTCCAGCTGCAATTGTCGATCCTCTTTCTCGCCGCTGTTGTTCTTGGCG
>CAIZMV010000329.1 GCA_903934195.1 uncultured Acidimicrobiaceae bacterium
GCGAGTCATACAGATCTTTGTTTAGGCAACGGGACTGACTCACCGATAGAGTTTTAAACCATTCGGGCTGTAGCGCAGCTTGGTAGCGCGCTTGTCTGGGGGACAAGAGGTCGTGGGTTCAAATCCCGCCAGCCCGACCAATGAAATCGTCGCCTGTAATGGGTGGGGAAGAAGAGTAATTGCAAAATGTGTGGTCGCTTTGTTGGAGCGTTCAGTGCTGAAGTACTGATGGACGAGATGTCGGATGCATTGTCAGAAGCAAAGATGACCATCACATTCGGTGAGGACAGTTTGTTGGCACCGAACTACAACACAGCTCCAACGCACATTGTGCCGATTCTCCGAAACGAGGAGTCGAATATTGTTGTTGATCCGATGCAATGGGGGCTCGTGCCGTCATGGTCTAAAGACCCAAGTGTCGGGTCAAAGCTCATCAATGCTCGTTCTGAGACAATTACGGAGAAGCCATCGTTTCGACAATCAGTACCAAGTCGGCGGTGCATTATTCCGATGAGTGGGTTTTATGAATGGGATAGAACAGACCCGAAACGCAAGGTTCCATATTTCGTGACGCGTGAAGATGGTTGCGTCATGCTGGTGGCAGGTATTTGGACTGCATCGCCTGCACTTGACGGCCGCCACACTTTTTCATTGATCACTCGCGAGAGCGTCGATGACCTGTCGCACATTCACAGCAGGAGTCCGGTTGAACTTTGTGCAAATGATGCTCTGGAATGGATGTGTAACCCAGTTCCTCCACTCGAATTGTTTGCACCTGATCTTCAACCACGATTCGCAGCGAGAAAAGTATCAACTTTGGTGAACAGCGTGAAGAACAACTACAAATCTTTACTTGATGAATATGTAGAGATCACCGTGAAGAGTGACCCTGACACTCTGTTCTAGATACGAGCCAATTCGCTCATTAGCTTTTCGGCTTGCGCCTCCAGCACACTGCGCTCGACACTTGCTGCGGCATTAGCGAAGTTCAATTCGCTCATGGTGTCTGTCGGGATTAAATGAATATGGCAATGATTGATTTCGTAGCCAGCGATTATCAGGCCTACCCGTTCACACGGAAACGCTCGTGATATTGCAGATGAGATTCGGTGTGCTACAGCAAATAAGTGGGCTGAAAGTTCGGCGCTCATGTCAATCCAATGGTCAACTTCTTCAATTGGTACAACGAGAACATGGCCATCAGCGAGAGGATTAATGCTTAAGAACGCCACACAGAGCGAGTCGCGGTACACAAAGGTTCCGGGAATCTGCCCTTCAATGATGCGCGTGAAAATAGTTGTCATCCTGTGTATCCGCCAGACACATTGAAAACATCGCCCGTGCAGTATTCAGATTCAGGCCCACACAGAAAACGAATCATGTCTGCAAGTTCATCAGGTTCTCCCAGGCGACCTTTTCCAATCCTCATGGTGATCCCGGCCATCATGGTTTCACTAAATGGCGTGAGTAGTGGAGTGCGTATGTAGCCGGGACAGATGGCATTGACATTGATTCCCAGCGGAGCAACTTCAGCAGCTACGGCTTTTGTCAGTGTAATGATTCCGGCTTTTGCAACAGAGTAATGAGGTGCCCCAGCGGCTGGGTAGAGACCAAGTACTGACGAAATATTGATGATGCGGCCAGAGCGCTGAGGTTGCATGTGCGTTAGAGCTGCACGGCACCCATAAAACGCTCCGTAGAGATGAACCCTTATCATTCGGTCCCAGTTTTCATCTGTTAGATCGCGTAGATAGTTCATGGGGTTCATCTGATTGATTTCACCAGCCATTCTCTTTGTCACGTTCTCTATCATCAGGTCTGTTTTAGAAGCCGTGTCTTGCGGTGCGATGCCGGCATTGTTGACCATGATGTCGAGGCGACCCAACTTCTTGACGCAGTCATCGACAGCAGAGGTGAACGCAGCTGAATCCGTCACGTCAAACGCATACGCGACGCCGCCAACTTCGTTCGCTACTTTCTCTGCTGCGTTGAGGTCTAAGTCGTTGACGGCTACTAAAACTCCATCGGCCGCAAGTCGTCTGGCTGCGGCAGCTCCGAGGCCAGAGCCTCCACCGGTGATGAAGGCAACTTGGTTTTCGAGGGCAGGTTTCATATCTGCAGACTATGCCGATGCTCAATGTGGAAAGGTCACTGGGGCTACCATCTGGTTGTGCGTATTCGTGAAAATCTGACTATTCCGAATGTGCTGTCTCTACTGCGCCTTGCCATGCTGCCAACCTTTGTCAGTTTGTTTGCCGATGGCAGGGTTGTAGCAGGCAGTTGGTTTTTTGGCCTCCTTGCATCGACTGATTGGATCGACGGCTACATAGCGAGACGTTTTAATCAGGTGAGCGAACTGGGAAAGATTCTTGACCCGATCGCAGATCGCACCGTGTTCTTTGTTGGAATTGGCGCCGCCTTGTACTACGACTACCTGCCGATGTGGTTCGGGATTGTCATCTTGATTCGGGAAGTGTCAATAGCCGTCCTCATGGTTGTTGCTACGGCCATGGGAATGGAAAGATTCCCCGTGACGCGTCTCGGGAAGTGGGCAACGTTTGCCTTGATGGCTGCAGTTCCGTGGATCACTCTTGGTTCTGCCGGGGGAGCTTGGACTGTGTTCACCTACATGGGGTGGGCAGTCGGTATCCCGGGCGTCTTTGTTTCATATAAGTCGTTCTTTGAGTATTTGCCGACGGTGAGGAGTCACTTGGCGTCGGGACGAAGGTCGTAGAGAGTACCGTTAGTGAAGTGACAGTTCCTTCCCAACTCCGATATTCAAAAGATCATGAATGGGTGCTCATCGATGGCTCTCGGGCCAGGGTTGGCATCACTGACTATGCACAAGATGCATTGGGAGACATTGTGTTCATCCAATTGCCAGAGGTTGGGTCCGTCATCACACTGCACGATGGTCTTGGTGAGATCGAAAGCACAAAGAGCGTGAACGATGTTTATGCCCCTGTCGCAGGAACTGTGGTCGCAGTTAACGAGGCGTTGATTGCGACTCCGGAACTTCTGAATACTGACCCTTATGTAGCGGGTTGGATCTGCGATATTGAGGTATCAGAAATCAACGAAGCAGAGTTGATGAGCCCAGAGCAGTACTCAGCACTGATTGGTGCGTAGTAGCTAGTAGTTATGTCGTACGTGTTTTGCAACCAGTGTGGCCATCGGAACCCACCCGTATCTGCATTCTGCTCTGCGTGTGGAACCGTCCTAGATATTGTCTCTGACCACACGATTACATTGGCAAAGACAGATTCTCTTCAAGATGCTCCAGGACCAGACGACGATGTTCAGGTCTCTCTGACAAGCATTTCGCGTGGGACAGCAATTTTGGTACTGCGCGGCGGGGAAGGAGAGGGCGACCACTTCGTGTTGTCTTCGCCTGTTACCAATATCGGTCGACATGCTGATTCGGATATTGCACTTGATGACATCACTGTGTCTCGTCGACATTGTGAGATCACGTCGGAGAACAGTCGATTCATAGTTCGTGATGTCGGCTCCTTGAACGGTACCTATGTGAACCAGAAGAGAGTTGACATGGTTGAACTAACACAGGGTGACGACTTGCAAATCGGTAAATTCCATCTTGTCTTCTTAGAGCGGCCGGATGAAAAATCATGAGTGAACGTGACTATCTCTCTATAGGCGAAGTACTTGCCCAGCTTCTGGAAGAATTTCCTGACGTCACTATTTCCAAGATTCGTTTCCTTGAGAGCCAAGGTTTGATTGTTCCAGAGAGAACGCCTTCCGGTTACAGAAAATTCACCTCAGCTGAAGTAGAATGTCTCCGTTTCATTCTGCAAGAGCAGAAGAACAACTACCTTCCGTTACGCGTTATCAAGGGCAAGCTCGAAGACGAGAGTCAAGACATCAGCCGTGATTTAGACAACATCAGCGAATTGGTTTCCACGTCTGGTCACCCTGCAGCACGCGCAGCAATGCCGCGACCAGCCGCTGCTGAACAATCTTCTCAGCTGGAACAAGACCCCATCGTGCCTGCGTCTGTTAAGCGTCAACAACGAAAAGTTGCCCTTCAGCATGCAGACAAAACAGAATCAATTCCCCGTGATCAACTTTTAGAGCAAGTGCATATTGATTCTGCATTCCTCAAAGATTTAGAAGCAGCAGGGCTCGTGAGCGGCCATAACGTGGGTGACACGACGTTTTTTGATACTCACTCTGCAGCCATTGCTCGCACCGCTGGTCGTTTTCAGGAAATGGGAATCGACATCCGACATTTGCGTGCATGGAAATCCTCTGCTGATCGGGAACTTAGTTTGTTTGAACAAAGAATTCTCCCGCTTCTGCGACAAAGGAATCCGGCGTCGCGTGATGAAGCTCTTGAAATGCTTGCGGAGTTCATGGAACTTGGTGGCGAATTGCGTAACTCGCTGTTGATGCGAGATATCGCTCGGTTGACGGAACAGAAGTAAACATGAAGTCTCTGTCTGTACGTGGAGTACGAATTGATCGGTTGTCAAACACGCCTGTAGTTACCTTGCGGGAAGAAGACGCTCCCCGTCGACAATTTGAAATCTTCATCGGTGCGCCAGAGGCTGCGGCCATCAAGACTGCACTTGACGCTGAACAAACGCCTCGCCCTCTATCGCACGACTTGTTTGTTCTCGCTCTCGAACGGGTGTCGGTCTCGGTAAGTCGCGTTGTTCTGACTCATGTTTCGAACGGCACCTACTATGCCGATCTAGTACTCACTCCAGACGGTGGGCCAGAAGTGACTGTGTCGAGCAGGCCGTCCGATGCTCTAGCCATTGCTCTGCGGGCGTCGTGCCCTATTTTCGTGCTAGACGACCTCATTGATTTGGTCGGCGAAGTGATTGAAGAGGATGAATCCCGCACAGACACTGGGATTATCGACGAATTTAGAGATTTCATTGAGAATATTTCCCCGGAAGATTTTGATACCTGACATCTTGACGGGAGAGCCCTTTCGGCCGTAGCGTCTTACACCCGCGTAGTTTCCATTTCGGAGCGAAGCTAGCGCCAAGCGAATCGGTACTTCAATGACTCAAACTTTCAGTGGAACGCAGGCAGCAGACGTAGTGGGAATTACCTATCGTCGTCTTGACTACTGGGCACGTACAGACCTTGTACGTCCATCTGGAACTGATGCCGCAGGAAGCGGTAGCCGCCGTCGATACACCTATCGCGACTTACTTGAATTACGGATCATCAAGCAGCTTCTTGATGCCGGTATCCGATTGGAGTCCATTCGTGATGTATTTGCTTATCTACGTGACCACATTGAGACCGATATTTCAGCGGCGCATTTGGTAATCGACGGCTCATCCGTGGTTCTTTGCAACGGAGACGAATTGATCGACGTGTTGCGCCATGGACAAGGTGTTCTGAATATTCTTCCGATGGATTCAGTGCGTGAACAAGTAGACAAACAAATTGTGTTGCTTCATCCTGTCGACGATTCATTTGATGAAGAAATCTCGCGGGCTGTGTAAAGGTGCGTTTCTCGCCACTTGATGCTACGCATCGTTCACTAGACGCAAAGATGGTTCCCTTCGGCGGTTGGGACATGCCGTTGGCGTATCCGTCAGGAACTCTTGCCGAACATGCTGCATGTCGCTCGGGTGCAGTCATCTTTGATGTTTCTCACTTAGGGACAGTTCGTGTTGAGGGCGAGAATGCGTTTGAACAGCTTCAAGCATGTCTTACAAATGACCTATCGCGGATAGCTCCAGGTCGCGCTCAGTACACGCACTTGCTTGATAAAGGTGACGCAAGTGTTCTCGATGACATCATCGTGTGGTGGGTCAGTGATCTGGTTTTCGACGTGATGCCAAATGCCTCAAATACAGAGCGCGTTGTTGCGGCTATTGGTGGAACTGACACTACGAGTACTCGCGCAGTTATCGCGGTGCAAGGACCACAGGCGCGAGCAGTTGTGGCAAAGTTCAGTGCTGAGGCTGCGGCAGTTCGACGTTTTACAGTTCAAGAATTGCAAGTCTGTGGTTTCTCATGCGTTGTCGCGGGGACTGGCTACACAGGTGAAGACGGTATTGAAATTGCTGTGCCAAATGAAGGTGCGGCAATTGTGTGGAAAGCCCTTTACGATGCTGGCGCAATTCCTGCAGGCTTAGGTGCACGTGACACTCTTCGTCTCGAAGCCGGGTTACCGCTACATGGACATGAACTGGGAGAGGGCATTACGTCCCTACAAGCCGGACTTGAGTGGGTTGTTGCATGGGACAAGCCTGATTTTTTTGGAAAGACAGCTTTGCTGAAAGAGAAAGAAAGAGGAGTAGCACGTCGATTAGTCGGTATCTCTATTCCCGGACGCCGTCCTGCACGTGACGGCACACGCGTTCTTGACTCGGCCGGATCTGAGATCGGCTTTGTCAGCAGCGGAAATTTCTCGCCAACACTCGGACACTGCGTTGCCATGGCGTTCGTATCGCCATCCGTAAACGTGGGTGATTCAGTCTCGATGGATGTTCGGGGAACGCTCATCGACGGAGTGGTTGTAGCTACTCCGTTTGTTGCGAAGAAGAAGTAGAAGTCGTCGACGGTTTGTTTGGTCGTAGCCCAAATAAGCCACCAGCATTTTCTGCCAACGTAGTGAGTGGCCCTAGTCGTTTGGAAAGATCACCAAGTTGAGCTGCCACTTCACCCATGGAAGCCATTGTGTTCATAGCGGTACCTACTTGAGGCATGATGCGCCGGAGTGGCTCCTCGATGTCATCGAGCATTGCATTAATACGCGTAGTCGTTTTATTGAGATTGTCTACCGTTGAAGCAAGGTTCTCGAGGATTGTCAAGAGTGACTCGCTTGTTCTGCGAGTGACGTCGACAGCCTTTCCGGCCAGATCTATCGGATCAATTGTTCCAAGAAGCGACAACAGTTGTTCGAGTGGATTCGTTGTCGTATTTTGTTCCGCGTCGCTCACGAACCCACCGTAGCGTGCTCGAGAGTGATGGCGTATTGCTCAATTGGTGCGCAAGTACACACAAGGTTTCGATCGCCATAGGCCGCATCGATTCGAGACACAGGTGGGTAGTACCCACGCGATCTGAGATGTGCGAGTGGGTAGAGGGCCGAGGCTCTGCTGTATGAGCGGTTCCATTCACCTGCAATGTCTTCAACAGTGTGGGGTGCGTAGTGAAGAACTGAGTCTTCAGCTGTCACCTTGCCGCTTAAAACCATTTCAATTTCGCGGCGAATACTGATCATGGCATCACAGAATCGGTCGACTTCTGCAAGCGATTCGCTTTCTGTTGGTTCGACCATAAGTGTGTTAGCCACCGGAAAGCTCATTGTTGGCGCGTGGAGGCCGTAATCCATGAGGCGTTTGGCTACGTCATCAATTGAGATGCCTGAGCCTTTAATGACGTCTCCAACATTCAGAATGCACTCGTGCGCAATGGTGTTGTTGGCGCCTGTGTATAAAACTGGATAAGAAGAATTCAGACGATGGGCAACGTAGTTAGCTGACAAAATTGCATCTGCAGTTGCTTGCAGTAACCCATCTGCACTCATCATGGAGATATACACCCAGGGAATAGCGCAAATGCTCGCTGAACCGAAGTGTGCAGCTGAAACCGGGCCAACTCCGTCCGATGGATTCAATGGGTCACTTGGCAAGAAGGGAATGAGATGGCTGCGTACAGCAACAGGCCCGACTCCTGGGCCCCCGCCTCCGTGCGGAATACAGAATGTCTTGTGAAGATTCAGATGGCTAACGTCGGCTCCGAATTTTCCAGGCTGCGCTGTACCAACTAAGGCATTGAGGTTTGCGCCGTCTACATACACCTGTCCGCCGTGTGCGTGAATAATCTCGCAGATATCAGAAATCGCTTCTTCAAATACTCCATGGGTCGATGGGTACGTAACCATGATTGCTGCAAGATTGTCGCCAGCTAGTTCAGCTTTGTTAGTCAAATCTGCAACGTCAACGTTTCCGTTCTCATCGCAGGCGACAACAACTACTGACATGCCAGCCATCACAGCACTTGCAGCATTGGTGCCGTGTGCACTGGAAGGAATAAGGCATATTGTGCGTTGCATGTCACTGCGCGAACGGTGATACGCACGAATCGCCATCAGGCCAGCAAATTCACCTTGACTGCCTGCGTTTGGCTGGAGGCTCACTGCGTCATAGCCCGTAATCTCAACCAACATCGCTTCTAGTTCCGCCAAGACGGTACGAATTCCGACTGATTCATCAGCTGGGGCATACGGATGTAATGACGAAAATTCTGGCCAGGTAACTGGTTCCATCTCTGTAGTGGCGTTCAGTTTCATGGTGCATGAACCAAGCGGAATCATTGTGCGGTCAAGAGCCAAGTCTTTGTCAGCAAGGCCGCGAAGGTAGCGAAGCATTTCATGTTCGGTGTGATACTTGTGAAAGACGGATTGCTTCAAATAGATGTCTGTGCGGAATTGTCTGTGGTTGGCCGTTCCCTCACCGTGCTCTACACATGCAACACCAATTGAGTTCAGAAGTTGCGTGATGACTTCGATTGTTGTTGTTTCGTCAACGCTTATTGAAAATGCAGTATCAGAAACCTGGCGCATATTGAAGCCGGCAGTACGTGCCCGTTGTATCAGCGCCGTTGCATCGTTGGTGTCACAGGTGACAGTGTCGAAGAATGCATCATGGCGTACCTTCAATCCGGCTTTAGTCAATGACATCGCAATCGTTACGGCATGGGTATGAACTCTGTTTGCAATTCTCTTGAGACCGTCAGGCCCATGCCAGATGCCATACATCCCGGCCATGTTTGCTAGTAGCACCTGAGCCGTGCAGATATTGCTTGTGGCTTTCTCGCGACGAATATGTTGCTCGCGGGTTTGTAGTGCCAACCGCAAAGCGGGACGACCCTCGGTATCTGTACTGACTCCGACTAGTCGCCCAGGCAATGCACGAGCATGTTCGTCACGAGTGGCCATGAAAGCAGCGTGCGGGCCACCAAAGCCCATCGGTACGCCGAATCGCTGCGAGGAACCAATTGCTATATCAAAACCAAGTTGACCAGGGGGAGTGAACAGTGCGCACGCAAGTAGATCTGTGACAGCGATCGATATCGCTTTGTTCTGTCTCGCTTGTTCTGTCAGCGCAGTCAGTGAGGAAGCAGTTGGAACTAATCCGTCGGTTCCGGGCATTGATACGACGACTGCGAAATACAGTGCCGCATCATACGTAGCTATGTCTCCAAGTTGAATAGCGATTCCGATTGGTTCTAAGCGAGTAGCAAGAACAGCGAGAGTTTGTGGGTGCGTATTGCTGTCAACAAAAACTGAATCCGATTTCGACTTGCTAACTCTGTGCGCCATTGTCACGGCTTCGGCAACTGCTGTTGCTTCATCTAGTAAAGAACCATTAGCCAAAGGAAGCCCGGTGAGCTCTGTCACCATGGTTTGAAAGTTGAGAATTGCTTCTAGTCGACCTTGGCTGATTTCAGGCTGATACGGCGTGTACGCGGTGTACCACGCTGGGTTTTCCAACACGTTCCTCTTGATAACAGCAGGGGTGATCGTGTTGTAATAACCCTGACCGATGAACGAAGTGCGCTGAACATCATTTGCGAACTTTGACTTAAGAACTGGAAGAACTTCTGTCTCGGTCAAGGGAGATGAAAGCGCCATCGATGTGCGCAGACGAATCGCAGAGGGGATTGTTGCGTCGAGCAATTCTTCTGAACTCTTGAAACCAACTGCGGCCAACATGGTGGCTCTGTCTGCATCATTGAGACCGAGATGACGGTGAGCAAAATGGTCAGCGTGAAATTCAGGCGTAGTAAGGGAACGTTGGGTAGAGGTCATTAGTAATCCGATTGACTCTGTGACCCCCGCTGTCTTTTGTGCCTGAGAGCTTCGCCACCGAAATGGCTTTCCCCGTCGGCGGAGGGCAAGCCCTCTCTTTCCAGCGTTCGGCGTCTACCTGGTCCCTGTGCCTGAGAGATTCCGGGGTGGTTGCTCCTTCGGCGGTGAACCGTTACCGGCACACACTCTCCCAAGTAGACGTTTTCTTACACCGTAGTCGGCGGGGAAGGGGTGAAGGTCATTCTGTTGTGGCGTATGCGCCACCAGATCCTTTTTCAGAACCAACCTGCTCTATTGCTGCGTCGAGGTCCGATAGGAATTCACCAATGAGGGGAGCGTGATGTGCCATCACCGTGAGGTGAATGCTGGCGGGGGGAGTCTGTTTATCCAGGTACCAACCACCGGAAATCAAGCGGTCAGCTATGGCAAATACGTCATGACGATTTGGGTCCTTTGTGCCGAACGAGAGAAGTGTTGACTCGGGGAGTCCGCGCACTTCAAGGTCAGGATGAGCAGCGACATGATTGTAAATTCGCATTGCTGATTCACGAGCGCTCTTTGTGACTCGTTCGTAACCATCGTCTCCGAGGTAATGCAACACAGCCCACGACGAAGCGATTGGTCCGCCAGATTTGGTGCCAAGAATTCCTGATGATCCGTAGAAGCCACCGAGCCAGTTATCTGTGATGAACGTTTGATCACTTCGCAATGTCTTGTTGCGGTGAAGTAATACACCTGAACCCTTCGATGTATAGCCATATTTGTGAAGGTCAACTGAAATTGAAGTCACTCCGTCGCAACGAAAATCCCACGGAGCAATCGGTTCACCGATTCGCTCAAGGTAGGTGAGTGTCACGCCGCCCATGCAGGCGTCAACATGACAATTGATATTTCGCTCTGCAGCAATCTCGGCGATGGCCGCAATTGGGTCGATGACGCCTTGGGGGTATTGAGGTGCAGAGCCGACAATGAGAATTGTCTCGTCATCACATGCATCGCGCATTGCATTGACATCTGCCTTCCAGTCAGCGCCCACAGGTACGCGGCGAC
>CAIZMV010000330.1 GCA_903934195.1 uncultured Acidimicrobiaceae bacterium
ACCGAGGTTAGAGGTGCGACTGGCTCCGGGGGTGGGGCTCGAACCCACGACAAACGGATTAACAGTCCGTTGCTCTGCCAACTGAGCTACCCCGGAAGGGAACCCAAAGGCTACCAGCGAGGGCGCCCAGTGCCCAAGGCCGCAGGTCTAGTCAGATTCGAGGTAACTGCGCAAACGCTGGCTGTTAATTGGGTGACGAAGGCGGGCAAGAGTCTTTTGTTCAATCTGGCGGATTCGCTCACGCGTAACCCCCTCTTGCTTCGCAACGTCATCGAGTGTCTGTGGCTCGCCGCTAGAGATGCCAAAGCGTTTGTCAATAATGCGACGATCACGGTCTGGCAAATGATCCAGTTCAAGCGAAACGGCATCAACTAATTCACGACGCTGCGCTACATCTGCCGGAGAATCTGTGGTGTCGCCACCAAACTTGTCGCCCCATGTAGTGGAATCTTCATCACTACTTACAGGTTCATCAAGACTGATAGTCACAGAAGAAATCTGTTTCAGCTCTTCAATCTTTTCTGCAGGAATGAGAGTTCGTTCTGCAAGTTCTGCATACGTTGGTTCACGCTTTAATTCGACATTCAATTCACGGTCTGCTTTGGTGATTCGATTCAACATTTCAACAACATGACTAGGAACACGAATGGTGCGCCCTTGGTCTGCCATTGCGCGCATCATTGATTGACGAATCCACCAGGTGGCATATGTAGAGAACTTGAAACCCTTTTCCCAGTCGTACTTTTCTGCGGCACGCATGAGGCCAATGTTGCCTTCTTGAATAAGGTCAAGAAGTTGTAGTTCGCGGCCGTCGTACTTGCGGGCAATAGAAACGACGAGACGCAGGTTTGCAGTGATGAGGTGTTCAAACGCTTCTTCGCCTTCGCGCGTGATGTTGCGCAGCTCCCGACGCTGAGTTGCAGACAATGTTCCTTCAGTAGACCGAGCCTTTGCCTCCTGCATCGTGCGGATCGCACGACCTAATCTCTTTTCGTCATCGGCCGACAACAACGCCACTTGGCCAATTTCGCCTAGATACATTCGCACCGCATCACCAGCATCGCCTGCTAACACTCGAGGAGTTGCGGCCTTTGGCGGCACCAGCCTTAGCGGGCGTGGTGTGGGTATTTCAATTTCGCCTGAGATATCAGGCTCGATTTTGGCGATGGAGATTTTTGCTTCAAGTAACACTGATTCGATATGACGAATCATTTCCGGATTCAGTTCCACGTTTCTAAAAACATGGGCGACAGTATTCGGGTCGACAGTCCCATCGTCTGATCGCGACGCAAGCAATGTGGCCCACTCGGCGGCATCCACAGACGGATGCGGCAGCACGATGGTGGGCCGGCGCGTCATGTGGCTGCCTGAGCCACCTGGGCGAGCCACTGCAGCAAGATCACCGCTGCATTTTGCGCTTTGTCGTGTTTATTCAAATCTTCGAGGGCGTTACGCACCATGCGGTCATTCTGAATCTGCTCAATGTCAGAGCCCATTCGACGACGTGACAGTTCCCGTCGAACAGCGGCAGAAATAAGAGCTCGAGATTCAACTAGCGGATCAGCATCGATGTCATATACGGCTGCGCGCTCAATAATGTCGGCCGCATCTGGTGCCGCAGATTGCAATGCAACGTGAACATCGCCATCTGCGTTGGCAATGGCACGAAACGCTTCGCGCGATGGATCATCTGGAAATAGTTCTTCAATCAGCCACGGCGCAATGGTGTCCCATTCATGAATCAGAAGAGACAATGCAACGAACCCAGCACCTTCTGTTGCTTGCTGAACCGGAGCTGCGATGACTACAGGCGCAGAGCCTCCCCTGTCAGCCACTTTCACCAAATCTGCTGCAGAGACTCCGGTGTGGCTTGCCACTTGACCTGCATACAACCGGCGCACGTTTGAATCCGGGTGCTCGTTGACCAATTCCATGGCTTTGCCAGCTAACCGAGCGCGTGATTCTGGCGAACGCAGTGGGTTTGCATCGAACAATCTCTTTAATCGGAAACCAAGGAACGGCATGGCGTCATTAATGGCACGTGTCAAAGCTTCAGGGTCAGAGCTTGCTAGCTCGCCAGGGTCTTTACCTGCAGGAAACTGTGCAACAGAAACTGAGATGTCATATTTCTTTTCCCATGCATAGAACTTGTCTGTTGCGCCTTGGCCCGCTGCATCAGCATCGAATGCCAACACCACGTTGCGCGCATAACGCTTCATGAGCTTTACGTGATCTTCGGTAAGCGCAGTGCCGCATGTTGCAACCGCAGTTGCTAGCCCACTGCGATGAAAACCAATGACGTCGGTATAGCCCTCACACACGATGACACGATCTTCCTTCACCACATTGCCTTTTGCCCAGTTGAGGCCATACAACGTGCGTGACTTTATGTACACAGGAGTTTCAGTGGAGTTCTTGTATTTCGCAGGGTCTGTTGAACCAGGAAGAATGCGCCCACCAAAGGCAACTGCCGCTCCGTTTTCATCAAAAATGGGAAACATGACCCGCGCGCGAAACGAATCTTGCAATCGCCCGGCTTTGTTAACAAACCCGAGACCAACTTCAGCCAACATTGCCGGTGTCGCACCAAGCGATGTACTGAGAGCATCCCATTCATCGGGCGCCCAACCGAGACGAAATGAGCGAGCAACGTCACCTGCCAAACCACGATCACGCAAATACTCGCGAGCTGCTCGAGCATCAGGTGATTCAAGAAGACGGGCGTGATACCAATCAACAGCACGCTCCATTAGAGCTTGCAATTCCTTGCGATGTTTGCGTTCACCATTTCCAGCGCCTGATGTGTAGCGCAGTTCAATTCCGGCTTTACTAGCAATGCGTTCTACGGAACCAACAAAGTCAAGGTGTTCCATCTGTTGAACGAAGGTAAATACGTCGCCTTTGGCTCCACAACCAAAGCACATGTATCTACCAGTCTCGTCATTGACGCTGAAAGAAGGGGAACGCTCTGAATGAAACGGACACAGGCCAACTTGGCTACGGCCAGTGCGGCGTAGTTGAGAATATGGCGAGACTACATCTGACAAAGTGACAGAGGACCTGACCTTTTGAATGTCGTCCTCAGCAATGCCCATGGCACGACATTAGTGCCCCGTGAGACGACCTACGACTGTGTCTTTGGCGTGGATCGAAGCGAGGCGAAAATCGAGACCGCAAGAATCATGGCAATGACTGACAGCGATATCGCGATCGGCATATGCCACCAATACGACAAGGTCATCTTGATGCCGACAAACGCCAGAATGACTCCGAGACCTGTCTGCAGGTACTGGAATCTGTCCCGCATGTCAGCAAGGAGGAAATACAGAGCTCGTAATCCCAAAATTGCGAAGGCATTTGAAGCAAAAGCGATGTATTGCTCGTTAGTGACAGCCAAAACGGCGGGCACAGAGTCGATTGCAAAAATAACGTCAGTGATTTCCACAAGGACCAAAACCGCAAGAAGTGGCGTGGCTAGACGCTTGCCATTAACCCTCGTCCATAGTTTCTGACCATCAAGTTCGTCTGTTGAGGGAACAAAACGATGAAATACCTTCATTGCCTTGCTCTTTGCAGGGTCAAAACCATCATCGTGGGTCTGTAGCAATTTGATTCCTGAATACAGAAGGAAAAGACCAAACAGAATCAGAGTGATTTTGAATGAGTTAATGATGGCAACGCCGGCAAAAATGAACCCGATGCGCATAGCAAGGGCGCCAAAAATTCCCCAGAAGAGAACACGGTGTTGATACATCTTTGGCACCTGGAAGTGCGCAAATAGGACCGCCCACACAAACACGTTGTCAACGCTGAGGCTCTTTTCAATGAGGTAGCCACCCATGTATTCGCCAGCTGCTGCAGAGCCGAACTCCCACAACATGACAAGTCCGAAGAGCAAACCAACGCTGATCCAGACCGCAGATTCAATGGCTGCTTCTTTCGTGTGGATCTCATGTGCGTTTTTGTGCACCACCAAAATGTCGATCAGCAACATTGCGCCAATGACTCCGAGAAGAACTGGCCAATGCCATCCCTCGATGGTGAGATCCACCTTTCCGCTGGAAGAACCAGCACTAGCCGCAACGAGTGAACCAATGGAGAACATCTGGGAGATGTTAGTTGAC
>CAIZMV010000331.1 GCA_903934195.1 uncultured Acidimicrobiaceae bacterium
CAGTCGGTCAACTTCCCTGAACTAGATTTGGTGTGTGCCAGAGGGCGACACTAACTATCGAGCAGCTGCAGCGTTGCGTACGGCATTAGTTGGGAAAACTATCTCTCGATTTGAGGCGTCCCAGCTTGACGGTCCTGTTCCGCAATTAGGTTCAGCTGTGGAAAGTGTTACTAGTCATGGCAAACACATTGAGCTTGTATTCGATGATGGCATTGTTCTACAGACAAAGATGGGTTTTCGCGGCAAGTGGGAGCTATACCATCATGGTCAAAAGTGGCGTACGCGTCGTCATTTAGCACGCGTAATTATTGAAACAGAAGAATGGATTGCAGTTGCTTTCAGAGTTCCTGCTGTTGAGACATATCGTGAATTTGATCAGACGCGTCACCCTCGTTCCGGACGACGCGGCCCTGACTTAACAAATCTCGAAGCAGACTTGCACGAGTGCGCTGCACGTCTTTTCCACTATGACAAACCAAACACAACTATCGCCGATGCGATGCTCGACTCTCGCGTTATGGGTGGCGTAGGCAATGTGTACCGGTGCGAAGTGTTGTGGGCGTGTGCAGTTCACCCGTGGGCAAAAGTATCTGATGTGCCGCAATCGACGTGTCTTGATCTTGTGTTGACATCTGCTGCACAGTTGCGTGCAAATCAGTATTCACCAGTGCGAATTACTGCCCCAGATGTTCCAGGTGGGTTAGCTGTCTATGGTCGCAATGGTCAGAAATGTGTGCGGTGTGGTGACGTGATTCGCCTAACAAAAATGGGCGAAATGGCTCGATTGTTGTACTGGTGCCCAGGGTGCCAAGTGGGATGTGAGCCATACCCAGTGCGTGATGATTCAGACCCGATTGCGCGCACCATGGACCCACACCCGGCTGGGTCTCAGTTCATTAGCGATATTCTTCGCGGTCGACCCGCTTCGTAGTTTTAGGCGCGGCCTAAAACCCTGTCGACAGCAATTTCAATTGCTACTCGATCTTCACGTTCTTTTGGTTGTCTGTACCGTGCGGTGTAACCAGCTACTGCAGCAGCAACACGTACGGGGTCGCTAACGCCCGTCACTGTTCCTTCAAGGCTGAGCCACCTACCACCGTCTACTTGTGAAACAACAGCTCGTCCACCGCGCACAGCATTCTTGTATTTCACTGACGAGGGAAATGTGATTACGCGAACAACATGTAACTCGGCATCGTATGAAAAACCTACGGGCACCACGTGCGGTGACCCATCAGCGCGCAAGGTTGTCAGTGATGCAAGGTGATACTCGCTGAGAAACGCAAGCATCTCTGCAGTGATTATTGGTGCGGAGCTCATGATTAGTTCGTGTTCAGCGCATCAAGAATGTTCACCCGAGTTGCACGCCATGCTGGGTAGATAGCGGCAAATAGTCCAACGATGAACGACATAACCATGATCACAATTGTTGGGCCAATAGGCAGCTTGAACGAAGTAAGACCTTGGTCCTTTAGTGCAAACACGATGACCCATCCGAGGCCAATACCAAGAATGATTCCGAGCACGGCTCCAAGCAGTGACGTGATAACGCTTTCCCAGCGCACCGTGGTGCGTACCTGAGACCGAGTCATTCCGACCGCGCGGAGAAGTGCAAG
>CAIZMV010000332.1 GCA_903934195.1 uncultured Acidimicrobiaceae bacterium
ATGAAGACAATTCTTGTTTCTGTCCTCGATCTAGTGGCTGCGTTGCCGTCCGTTGTGTTTGGTATCTGGGGTTACGCAGTGCTTCTACCTTTGGTCGAGGGTTGGTCGAAGACAATCGAGAACTATCTGGATTGGATTCCAATTTTTAATGTTCCATCTGGAATCTTTGGTCGTTCACCGTTTCTTGCCGGACTGCTCTTAGGTCTCATGATTGTTCCGATTATCACATCAGTTGCACGTGAGGTATACAGCCAAGCACCGCGCGAACTCATAGACGCTGCATCAGCTCTTGGTGGCACTCGTTGGGGAGCCCTGCGTGCCGTAGTTCTTCCGTTCGGGCGAAGTGGCCTTGTTGGCGGAACAATGTTGGGCCTTGGTCGTGCCTTAGGTGAGACTGTCGCTGTTTACCTAACACTGAATCTGGTTTTCGAAGTCAACTTCAAAATTCTTGCGAGTGCTGGCGGTAATGTCGCATCCCTCATTGCTACAAAGTTCGGTGAAGCGACTGATTATGAGCTGAAGGCACTGATGGCAGCTGGTCTTGTTCTATTCCTGGTGACACTGCTCGTGAACTTTGGAGCAACGATGATTGTTAATAAGTCGAGGAAAATTGTATGAGTGTTGTGGTTGAGACAATGCCGCCAGTTCCTACGCGGCCTTGGCGAAATTCAAAAGCTACAGGTATGCGTAATCTGCTGGCCATCGCGCTAGCGCTGATATGTGGTGGAGCTATAAACCAAGTCACTGGATTAAGCGGATTCCTAGGCCTCTTCGTAGGTACGGCTTTCCTTTTTCCAGTATTTGTTGCGCTTGCTAATGCTAAGCGAGGTGCAAATGTGGTCGCGGATCGCATCGCCTCTGCAGTGATTGCCGTCGGATTCATAGCAGTGACAATCCCGTGGTTGTCGATCTTCATCACGGTATTTCAAAAAGGTTCTGAAGCTTTCCATTCTTCATATCTCACTGAAGACATGAAGATCACACCATCAGGTGACGATTTGCAATACGGCGGAATCGCTCATGCGATTGTCGGAACAATGCTGATGGTTCTCGTTGCCACCGTCATCTCCGTGCCGTTTGGAATAATTGCTGCCGTCTACATCGTTGAGGTCAAGGGCCGCTTTGCCGGACTCATTAGATTCCTGGTTCAGGCAATGAGTGGAGTGCCATCGATTGTGGCTGGCCTGTTCGTCTATTCGACGGTTGTTATTGCCTTTGGCGGATTCAGTGCATGGGCTGGTGCAATCGCATTGAGCATCCTCATGCTCCCGACGGTTGCTCGTACATCGGAAGAAGTGCTGAAATTGGTATCGGTTGATCTGCGTACTTCAAGTGCCGCACTCGGAGCGACTCAAGCTCGCACTGTGTTCACCGTCGTGATTCCAACAGTGGCCTCTGGGCTGATAACCGCCGCAGTGCTTGGTGTGGCGCGAGTTGTGGGTGAGACCGCACCGCTAATTCTTACTTCCTCGTATTTCGTTGCAACCAGTACGAACCTGAACGATCCAATCGCAAGTTTGCCAATTTATATTTTCTCAAGCCTTGGGTTGGGCGATCAAAACGCCACTGCTCGTGCTTGGGGTGGTGCATTGGTGTTGCTCGGAATGGTCTTTTTCTTCTTCCTCCTCACCCGAATCTTCAGTTCCCGAATCAAGCGAAAGTAATACGATGGACAACAATCAGATGGATAGCCAAATTAGCGAAACAACTCGCCCCCACATCACAGCTAAGGTCGAGATTCCGGAGCAACGAAGTAAACTACATACCGAAGATTTGCAGGTCGACAAAATGGTGAAGTCAGAATCAGGACTTGAAACACGAAATGTACACGCGTGGTTTGACAAGCATCATGCATTGGCAGACATCTCTTTGCATTTCCCGAAGAACACAGTGACAGGACTCATTGGTCCTTCTGGTTGCGGTAAGTCAACTTTCCTTCGACTTCTCAATCGCATGCATGAATTCATCCCAAGGGCCGCAATGGCCGGTGAAGTCCTCTTTGCAGGTAATGACATTTACGATCCTGGTGTGAACCCTATTGATATCCGCCGCCGAATCGGAATGGTGTTTCAGAAACCAAACCCATTTCCTGCCATGAACATTGGCGAAAACGTCGTGGCCGGGTTGAAGTTGTCGCGTGTCAAGACATCTAACAAAGATGCCCTGATTGAAGACTGCCTTACTCGGGCCGGGCTCTGGAAAGAAGTCAAAGACAGGCTTGGTTCTGCCGGTGGGTCGCTTTCGGGTGGCCAGCAACAGCGTTTGTGTATTGCACGCGCGTTGGCGCTCAACCCTGAAGTGTTGTTGTTGGATGAGCCATGTTCGGCCCTCGACCCGGGCTCAACTCTGCGAGTAGAAGAAACGATTGTTCAGTTGTCAGCGTCAATGACGATCGTCATTGTTACGCACAACATGCAACAAGCTGCTCGTGTTAGTGACTATTGCGCATTCTTCCTTTCAGATGGTGGCCCAGGTCAACTTGTTGAAGCGGACCTCACTACGAATATCTTTTCTAACCCATCTGATACGCGAACCGCTGATTACGTTCAAGGCCGTTTCGGCTGACCAGTTAACTCATTGTTAATCTTCCGTACCCTCTGGGTTTGGTGATTTGATACATGCCTGTTAAGAGGCTTACTTATGCTCTGTGCAGGGAATAAGTAATGCCCTATCTAAACAGGAGAACAAATGAAATTACGACAGAAGGCTGCAATAGCAATTGCGGCAATCTCACTGGCAAGTGTTGCTGGCGTAGGACCAGCTAACGCAGCCTCAATTGGCGGCGGCGGAGCAAGCTTCCTTGCCAACATGATGGATATCTGCGCAGCGCAGTACAACCGCAATACTCAATCGAACACTGCATCAGACATTGTCACTTATGCGTCAGTCGGCTCCAGTTCTGGAAAGAGCGGATTTACAAAGGGCACCTACTTGTTCGGTGGATCTGAATCCGCCTACAG
>CAIZMV010000333.1 GCA_903934195.1 uncultured Acidimicrobiaceae bacterium
CTACTCGCAGAGTTCGACCCAAAGAAGGTCGACAACATCACATTCCGTGGAGCACGGTTTGACAAAGGTCTTGCATGGGTTCATTTCCCAACCGGTCACGGTGGTCTTGACATGCGTCCAGACCTCAACCGTCGTGTCGAAGAACGTCTTCGCGCAGCTGGTGCCGCACCGCAAGACCCTGCAACATTTTTCATTGCTCTTGCTGGTCCGACTATTGCAACACACGGAAGCGAAGAAGTAAAGAAGCGTTTCCTTCGCCCCATGTTTACGGGTGAAGAAAAATGGTGTCAGTTGTTTTCAGAACCAGGCGCAGGAAGCGACTTCGCTGGTCTTGGTACAAAAGCAATCCGTGACGGAGATGAATGGATCATCAACGGACAAAAAGTGTGGAACACACTTGCCCACCTTGCCGACTGGGGAATGCTCGTAACACGTACAGACCCGGATGCTCCGAAGCACAAGGGCATGACTTATTTTGCACTTGACATGCATGCACCGGGTGTTGAAGTACGACCACTTCGTCAGATCACTGGTGAAGCTGAATTCAACGAGGTCTACATGACCGACGCACGCGTACCTGACGCACATCGCGTTGGCGAAGTAGGCGAAGGATGGCGTGCAGCCCTCACCACACTTATGAACGAGCGCAGTGCAATTGGCGGTGGCGGTGGCGGCAATGCAAAACGCCGTGGCCCCATTGACGAAACCATCAAGATCTGGAAAGAAAAGCCTGCTGACCAACGCAACAATGCAGACAAAGACACAATGATGCATTTGTACTGTGCGAGCGAGGCTTTGCGTTTCACAGTGATGCGCGGTGCGCAAGCTGCAAAGGCTGGCAACCCCGGACCAGAGGGCTCAATTTCCAAACTCATGTCAGCAGATTTCAACAAGAAGGTCACAGAGTTCACATTGAACCTCATGGGTGCCGACGCAATGGTGGATTACGACTTCACGTTCCGCCGTCCTGACACATTGTCAGTTGATGGATCATTTGGCGGGCCTCGCCATTCCTTCTTGCGTGTTCGTGCAAACTCCATTGAAGGTGGCACAAGCGAAATCATGCGCAACATTCTTGGTGAACAAGTGCTTGGCCTTCCTGGCGAGCCACGCGTTGACAAAGACATCTCATGGAGCAAAGTTCCACGTAGTTAATTCCGAAAACACAAAAGGGCCACTGCCGAAGCAGTGACCCTTCTGTGAAGGAAGTGATTAGTGGTGAACTACGCGGCGCGAAGGCCGACGAGTCCTTTGCTGATGAACGACACAATGGCGTCCTTGACTGGAATCATGCCGTAGACAATGCAGCCGTCAACACAGATGGTCATCCATGATTCACGCATACTGCCGGTCATGGTTGTGACGATGCTGAGGTTGAGTGCCCATACAAGTCCGATACTGACAGCCAAAGTGACGTGGTCGCTCAGGACTGGGATTCGGTTGATGATGCCGTCGATCTTCAACGTGCGGGTAAGCGAGTGAAACACTGGCATAACCGCTCCGAGAAGGATGGATAAAAGGATAAGTGATCCAAGGGTGTACATGAGTTGCCTCTTTCGAGTCAGACTCCGCCTACCAAGAATGTAACTAATGTCACACCACTAGTGGTGGATATCCACAGGCTGTGGACAACCCTTGATTTCTCTGGGTTTCAGGGCGGTCTATGGTTCATTCATGATTCGCCTACGCCAGATAGCCCTCGTTGCCCACAGCCTTGACCAAGCCATCTCAGACATTTCAGCGGCCCTAGACGTCGACGTGATCTACCGCGACCCTGGGGTGGGGTTCTTTGGGCTCCATAACGCACTCTTCTGCATTGGCGACCAATTCCTAGAAGTGGTCTCCCCCATTCAAGAAGGCACTACAGCTGGCCGCTTGCTCGACAAACTGGGCGGCGATGGCGGATACATGGCTTTGTACGAAGTGGATGACTTAGATGCGCGCATCGACCACGTGAAGTCGCTCGGTATTCGTACGGTGTGGGAAGGCACGGGCGACGCAATTCGTGGACGTCACTTACATCCGCGCGACACAGGCGGCACATTGGTGTCATTAGATCAACCAGACATTGCCGGTGAATGGGCGTGGGGCGGACCGCAATGGAAATCTCGCCGCGCACCAACAGTTGTGTCAGCAATTGATTCATTCACTGTGTCAGTTCCTGATGCGGATTTCACTCGTGCGCATTGGACGACACTCGGCATCAATGAAGCAGTTCGTTTTGTTCCGTGTGGTGATCAGCCAGAAGGTCTCACCGAAGTAACTATGAAATGTGTTGACTCTTCGCGTGATGGCGAAACATTTCAGTTGTGTGGCATCACCATCACACTGAAGGCGTAGTCACTAATTCCCAGAGTTTGAATGCACAACGCC
>CAIZMV010000334.1 GCA_903934195.1 uncultured Acidimicrobiaceae bacterium
GCGAATGGAGCCGGGTGTGGGGATTGAACCCACGACCTACGCATTACAAGTGCGTTGCTCTACCACTGAGCTAACCCGGCAAGGTGAAGCACAATCCTAGGCGGGAGAAGCCAATCGCGCACGGGTCACTTCATAGGTCGCTAGGGCAGCTGCCGCAGACACGTTGAGCGACGACACCTGGCCAAGCATCGGAATGCTCACAACCGTGTCACAACGCTCCTTAACCAGCCGGGAAAGGCCTGTGCCCTCAGAGCCAAGGACAATGCAGATGCCGTCCGTGGCGAAGTTGGCGATGTCGAACAGGGTGTTCTCGCTCGAGTCATCAAGCCCCACCACCCAGATGCCCTTGTCGCGCATTTGAGTGATTGCCACTGGCAGGCCGGGAACCAATGTCATCGGCACATGCTCGATGGCACCAGCAGATGTCTTTGCAACTGTTGGCGTGACATGCACAGCGCGGTGCTTTGGCAAGATCACGCCGGTGACCCCTGCGCCATCACAACAACGCAATAGCGCGCCAAGGTTGCCTGGGTCAGTAACACCATCAACTGCAACGAGGAATGGCATCACACCATTTCGTTTTGTCATCAGTGCATTGAAGTCTGCTTCTTCTAATGGTTGCGCAAACGCAATGATTCCCTGCGGTGCTTCACTACGCGCTGTGTCTTCCAGCGTACGACGAGGCACTTCAAGAACTGTTACACGCGCGGCATCAGCAAGTTGTTCAATGTCGTCAATGATTGGTGCAGGGTCAATGTCTTGCGCAATCCAAATCTCTTTTACTTTGCGGCGCTGACCAATTAGCAATTCACGAACTGCTTGACGACCTTCGATTTGTTCTCCACCAAGACCCTTCGCAACAGGCGCACTACGACGTGCATCTGATTGACGAATAGGCCGACCACGAGGTCCACCTTCGCGCGGTCCACTGCTGCGAGAAGATGAGCCACTCATGCGGCCAGTGCTCGGTGGCTTTCCACCACCTTTTCCACTTCCCGTGTCACGACCACCTGGTGCACGACCTGGCTTTCCTGTGTTCACTTTGGGGCTACTTGACTTGGCTGGTTTACGTGGTGCCATGACTACGACTCCTTCATAATGAGTGCTGATGCGAAACAGGCGATTCCTTCGCCGCGGCCAATAGAACCAAGGCCTTCTGCCCTGCGTCCTTTGACTGAAATAGGTGCGCCAGCAGCAGCTGACAACAATGCAATCATTGCATCGCGATGTGGGGCAATGCGTGGTTCTTCACACACAACACTGCAATCAACATTTCCAATGCGCCAACCGAGCGCTGAAAGCTTGCTTGCAACATCTCGCAGAATCGCCAATGAATCAGCGCCCTTCCATGCAGGGTCAGTGTCTGGGTAATGCTGACCAATGTCGCCAAGTCCGGCTGCACCTAGCAATGCATCTGCTGCTGCATGTGCAATGACATCTGCATCACTATGACCTACAAGTGTGCGCTCACCCGGGAACGAAACACCACCAAGAACTAATACGCGGCCAGGCTCTGTTGTTTCTGCAAAGCGGTGGACATCAAAACCCTGACCGACACGAATGTCGACCATTAGATTTCTCCGGCTAGCAATCTGTTCGCGTGAGCAACTGCCCACTCAAGATCTTCTGGTGAAGTGATCTTTCGATTCACTACTTCACCTTCAATAACTACGACTTCTCCACCGATGCGCTCAATGAGAGCTGCATCGTCTGTTCCTTCGCCACCTTGTTCGTGTGCGCGTCGCAATGATGATGCACGAAACGCCTGCGGAGTTTGCACTGCTCGCAATGTCTCACGTCGAGGCGTCGCAACAACAACTTCTGATTCGTTCACTTGCTTGATGGTGTCAACCACTGCAACTCCGGGAACAGCGGCATCTGCACCATCGACCACTGCGGAAATAACACGCTGGAAAATCACAGGGCTTGCAAACGGTCGGGCCGCGTCATGAACACACACGATGGTGGCGTCAGTTGGCACTGCAGCCAGTCCGCGTCGCACTGATTCAGAACGGGTAGACCCGCCTTCTACTTGTCCGGGACCCGTGGCTTGGCCTGCTGGCAGTACAACGACTACCCCTACGGAGTGCCGGCCAGCCTCTTCAACGGCCCAATCAACGATGCGGCGACCGCCAATGACCTCAAACTGCTTCGCTGCTCCGAATCGGAGACCAGATCCGGCTGCGACCACAATTGTCCATACGGTTTCATTTTGAGCCATGTAGGAAGGGTAGTACCGTCAAATACATATGGCACACGAACAAGTTCTCGCAGGCACAGAATTCTTTGCGGATGCCCCAGCATCCATGCTTTCTCTCATCGCAGCATCGGGCAAAGTGAAGAATCTCGTCCGGGGCGATGTTCTGTTCGAATCTGGAGACGAGCCTGACTGCATCTATGTGGTCTTGTCTGGCCGCATCGCAATTGCAATCGGTAACAAGCCCCTTGATAATCGCGAAACAGTTATCGCCCTCATGGATGAGGGTGACCTATTCGGCGAGATGGGCATGCTCGACGCAAGTACCCGTTCTGCCGGAGCACGTGCGCTTGAAGCGTCAACTGTTCTCGAACTTCCCTACTCCGCTGTCACCGAACAACTGAACTCATCGAGTGCACTGATGTGGAATGTCATCGGCATGCTTAGCCGTCGCCTTCGCGCAATGGACCAAGCATTGGCAGACAGTGTGTTCCTTGATGTCACCGGACGTACTGCAAAGCGCCTTCTTGAATTGTCAGACGGAAAAGATGATTTCACTTTGCCAGTGACGCAAGAAGAACTTGCCGGCATGGTTGGCGCATCACGCGAGCGTGTCAACAAAGCAATCGCAAGCTTCATCAAATTGCATTGGCTTGAACAGCGTGACCGTTCGTACCGAATTCTCGAACGCGAAAAACTCTCGCAGCGCGCACTCTAAGCACTTCTTAGCGCAATGCGCTGAGTAACCAATCTTTCGCGCGTGCAAAAGCATCTGCGGCATCATCAGGTCTGTGTGCTGGACGAGAGGCATCATGGGCGAATGCATGTTCCGCTTCCGGATACACCACCACTTGCGCACCTGTTGAACGCAACTGATCAATATCAACAATCGGTGTGTAGTGATCTTTCTCACCCACGAGTGCAAGAACACCTTCTGCATATCCTGAAATCAACATGCCGAGTGGCTCACCTTGAGTCGGGCTGCGCCACGCTTCAGGCAATGTGATCATTCCGTAAAAGCTCACGATGCGCGCAAACCGTTCATCACGTGCAGCTTTGAAGCAATACATACCGCCCATACAAAAACCAATCAGACCGACTGTTTCTGTGCCAAGCGCATCAGCTGCTTCTAATAAGTCGCTCAAATTCTTTGCATCATCAAGTGCAGGCACTGCTGCAAAACGCGGATCAATATCCGGCCCAAGCTCTGCACCAGGAAATGGCTCAACTGCAACAACGGACATTCCCCATTCGCGCGAGAACCGCGCAACCAAGTCGTCGTACAACGGGCGTAGACCAAAAATATCCGGCGCTACAACAAGGCCCATCACAGGTGATTCGTGATGAACGATCTCAGCGGTGGTACCTGACGGAAGAGTGATGCGCATTCCTTAAGTATTGCCGAACGGGTGAGACAGTCGGTGAGCCCTCAGAGCCTTCATGGGGTGAAGGGTGTTTCGCACTGTCCCTGCATGACATTTGCAATACACCCCTATTACCAACAAACACAGACTGATTCAGATTCTGACCAGCCACTTCCCACCGCCCTCGTGTGGTCCACAGTCACTTCCGGCCCCGTCAGACAGTTCATTGATGAATGGGCGCGCCTCTCCCACAGACCCAGTGTTCTGCGTCGTGTCAATGCATGGGATTTCTTGCCTCGACCTGTGGCTGACCTTGATGACTTACTGACTATGTGTGGCTTTGGTACGCCCTATGACGATGACGCAGGTGACCTGGTGTTGTGGCACATGACGCGACTTGCCGCGCACGATGATCTCGCAGCACGCGTCTGCCTGCACCGCATCATGCCGGCCGTCATGTCGATTGCCCGTAGAAGAGGACGCATTGCTCAGGGCGGAGTTGAAAACGCCATCGGTGACGCAATCTCAACAGCGTGGATGGTGATTCGTGAATTTCCATACGACCGCCGACACGTAAAAATCGCCGCCAATCTTGTGCGCGATGTTGAGTACTACGGATTTGTCCGTGACCAACGACTACGCAGAGTTTCTGAAACGCAAGTCGGATTTGAATTACTTCAGCAGATAGAGGAAGCAAAGACTGCAAAAACTGTTGACCAAGAACTTGATGATGTTTTGTCGTACGCATCTGAAATGGGCGTGAGTGCACCTCAGATTGAAC
>CAIZMV010000335.1 GCA_903934195.1 uncultured Acidimicrobiaceae bacterium
AGTACTGAGAGCCTCGCTGACGGAGACTTCTCTGTTCAGGCTGACGATACAAAGGGCCCTCCAGAGGTGAGGGAATTGTCTCGGTCGTTCAATGCGATGGCTGGCCGAATAGGGCTGATGCTGGAGAGTCAACAACAGTTCTCTGGTGCAGTTTCCCACCAGTTGCGCACGCCACTCACTGCGCTTCGGCTCCGCTTAGATCAAGCACAGGAAGCTGTGGGCGACAGCACGTCGCCAGTTGCGATGGCTCTTGAAGCATCTCGTGTAGAGACTGATCGTCTGCAAGAGATGATTGAACAGTTGTTGGCATTGTCTCGCCTGGAAGGCGGCTCGTCTGTCACTGTGACCGTGGACGCTTCAGTCATTGTTCACAGCAGGGTTGCAGTGTGGGAATCGCTTGCCGCGGAACGACACATCACGTTCAAGGTGCTCGGACTTGACTCCGCACCATGTGTTGCTCTTGAAGGTGCGCTGGAACAAATTGTTGATAACTACATTGACAATGCGCTAACCGCAGCGCCTGACAACTCCACCATCACAATTGAGGTTCATCGCGTTCAACGCCATATTCATGTTGATGTCATTGATGAAGGTCCAGGATTATCGGAAGAGAAACGCACTCTTGCATTTGAACGTTTTTGGCGTGGAGCCACTACTGAAAACGCACCAGGTACTGGGCTAGGCCTAGCAATTGTTCGCCAGTTGGCTGTAGCCAGCGGAGGCGTTGCAGAACTATTGCCTCGTGCCAACGGAGAACGCGGATTAGTGGCGCGAATCTCGTTGCTCGCGCGCTAATTCGAATTAGTGAATATCGCCAATCCAGAATGGCACACGTTCCAGCAAATTCAAACTGACATTTCGGCAGGTATCAAGCACTGCACACACTGGGTCATTGTCACCTTTATAGACATTCGCTAATGACACAGGTACGCGACTAACGACGGTCAGGCTTCGTTCAGGTGCATCTGTCACTTGGTGAAATGAATCGATGGCTGAAACTTCAAGTGGTAACTCAACACCACCAAGTCCGGCGACTTCAGTTGCAAGCACTAACAAGTCAGGCGGATGCACAAGCGGTGGGAAAGTCCACGTAAACACCAGCGGAAACGTAAAGCCCTCTGGTGGGTCGTCGTCAGGGTCATCCATGGCCAGAACAACATCTTCAAAGCTAAGAAGGGTGCGAGGGTCGATTTCCAGGCTGACATGAAGGTCGATAGGACCATTGCATGCCTCTTCGGGGTGAAGGTCTACTTCCCACAGCTGACGCAGTGAATAGGTCTCCACAAAGTGACGCTCATCATGCACGTGAAACCCATGGTCGACGGCATGGCTCTTTAAATCGGTGACAAATCCGGCAATGTCGATAACGGCCACGTCATGGACACTACCGTTCAGGGGTGCCCCATTTCGATTACAACTCTGCAGACCGCGATATTTTGGGATTTCTGCATGACGTTGCAGATGCAGCAGCTGACACCTTGGACGAGATCGCTGACTGGTCAATGTCTGGTGAGCGTGAAGGTCAGTATTCAGCCGATGTCGTAATCGACGATGTGATTGTCGATTTGTTGCAGGCATCTGGTTTTGAAGTGCTGTCGGAAGAGAGTGGCGTGGCCGACATTGTGTGGCCGATTACAGATGACAGATTGCTCGTTGTCGTTGACCCACTTGATGGTTCAACAAATGCAAGTAAGGGCCTTCCTTGGTATGCAACATCGTTATGTGTTGTAGACCGTCACGGTTTACGTGCAGCGCTAGTGGCAGAGCAGTCGGGTAGCGAAACTCGTTACGGCGCGTCTCGCGGCGGTGGAGCAAATCGCGACGGCATTCCTGTGCGCGTCAACTCTCTTGCCAATGTGTCACAAGCAGTTGTTGGCACAAATGGAGCACCGCCGTACCCGCACGGCTGGTGGCAGTTCCGCACCCTCGGCGCAGCGGCACTTGATATCTCTTTGGTAGCCACGGGTGGCCTAGACGGCTATGTCGATTTTCATGATCATGGCGTATGGGATTACTTGGCAGCAGTACTGATTTGTCAGGAAGCCGGCGCCATTGTTGGCGAAGTAGACGGCAAAGATTTGCTCACTATTGACCCACTAGCGAGGCGTAGTCCCGTGGTTGCCTCCTCACAGGCCCTCTTTGATTCATTGATGGATACTGCTCGCGCCAATCGCCACTAGGGCTATTACGGGCTCAACACGTTGCGCCCCTAATGTGAAGGTATGAATCACATCTCACATTGGATCAACGGTGCTGTTGTTGCCGGCACATCTGGCCGAAGCGGCGCAGTCTTCAACCCAGCAACAGGCGTGCAAACTTCAATTGTTGATTTCGCATCTGTGCAAGAGATTGACTCCGCTGTTGCCGCCGCTACTGCAGCGTTGCCAGCATGGCGCGCAACAAACCTGTCTCGTCGCGCAGAGATTATGTTCAACATTCGCAACTTGGTGCAAAGCAACCGAAATGAAATTGCTGCAATGCTGAGTGCCGAACACGGCAAGGTAATCACCGATGCACTTGGTGAAATTGCACGTGGGCTTGAGAACATTGAATTCGCCTGTGGTATCCCACACTTGCTGAAGGGCAGCTACAGCGAACAGGCTGCTTCTGGTGTTGATGTGTACAGCATTCGCCAGCCACTCGGTGTTGTTGCGGGCATTACGCCGTTCAACTTTCCGGCAATGGTTCCAATGTGGATGTTTGCAAGCGCCATTGCGTGTGGAAACACATTCATCTTGAAGCCAAGTGAGAAAGATCCATCCGTTGCTCTGTTCCTTGCAGATTTGTTGAAGCAAGCAGGTGTCCCAGATGGTGTATTCAACGTCATCAATGGCGACAAAGTTGCAGTTGACCGTTTGCTTGAACATCCAGACGTAGCTGCAGTCTCTTTTGTTGGCTCTACGCCAATTGCAAAGTACATCTATGAGACCGGCACAAAGAACGGTAAGCGTGTGCAGGCACTTGGCGGAGCAAAGAACCATATGTTGGTATTGCCAGACGCTGACCTAGACATGGCAGCTGATGCAGCCGTGAGTGCCGCGTATGGTTCAGCAGGCGAGCGTTGCATGGCAATCTCGGTATTGCTTGCAGTTGATTCAGTGGCAGATGCCCTTATCAAAAAGGTGCAAGAGCGAATTCCCGCCATCACCGTAGGGCCGGCCAGTGATTCGAAGAATGAAATGGGACCCCTGATTACTGCAGAGCATCGCGACAAAGTTGCGGGTTACCTTGCTGGTGCTGCAGCCGAGGGAGCAACCGTTGTTGTTGACGGACGTACCAATGTGCCAGCAGACGGTTTCTTTATTCGCCCCAGCATCATTGATGGCGTGAAACCAGGCATGCGTTGCTACGACGAAGAGATTTTCGGGCCAGTACTCAACGTAGTTCGTGTGAAGTCATATGCCGAAGGTGTTGCGCTAATCAACGCCAACCAGTTCGGAAACGGTGTTGCTCTGTTCACCCGTGATGGTGGCGTTGCTCGTGAGTTCCAGTTTGATATCAGCGTCGGAATGGTCGGAATCAACGTGCCCATTCCTGTTCCTGTGTCGTATTACTCATTCGGCGGTTGGAAGAACAGCTTGTTCGGAGACCACCATATGTACGGCCCTGAAGGCATCAACTTCTTTACACGTAGCAAAGTAGTTACCTCGCGCTGGCCGGACCCGCGCACATCAAGTGTTGATCTTGGGTTCCCGCAGAACCGCTAGAACTTATTTGCCGGTGTAATACGTATCGGCGATGTCAAGAACTTCATCGATGATGGCAAGACCTTCAGCGA
>CAIZMV010000336.1 GCA_903934195.1 uncultured Acidimicrobiaceae bacterium
CCACCATCAGCTTTGATTTCGACAGAGCCGTAGTCGCCTGAGCCCATGGGGTTTGTTGTCTCTACATACGATGCGATGCCAATACCAATTTGCACCGGATCATTACTGTCACGGCGCTTCTTTTGTTCAACAAGTAGTTGGTCGTAGCCAGCAGCATTCAGTGCAAGTTCAAGCGCTGCTGCATATTCACCAGAGTCATACTTGGCACCCATAGATGTGGTGAGCGGGAAATCTGATGGTGCGATGTAGTTACGACGTCGCACTTCAGCTGGATCAATGCCACAGACACGTGCAAACTCATCAATAGTGCGTTCAATTGCAGCAGTAGCTTCAGGGCGACCAGCACCTCGGTATGCGACTGTTGGAGTCGTGTTAGTAACTACTGAGTTTGATTCGAACTGCACATTGGCGATGTCGTACACGCCACCAGCCATCATGCGAGTCATGTATGGCAACACTGCGCCTGCACGTGCATATGCACCTGCGTCTTGCAAAAGGTCCAAGCGATACGCAGTGATGCGACCATCGCGGGTACCACCCATGCGAGTACGTTGACGCTGCGCACGACCATGACCCATGGCCAACATGTTTTCGGTACGAGATTCGGTCCAGCGAACAGGGACTCCGAGTTTGCGTGTTGCCCAACCCACAAGAATTTCTTCAGGGTAGACACCAGATTTTGCACCAAAGCCACCACCAACGTCTGGCGTAATGACGCGAACTTGTGACTTCTCTAGACCAAAGACTTCAGCTAAACCATCACGCGCACCGTGTGCACCTTGACTACATGCCCACTGCGTTAGACGGGTGCCATCCCATGTTGAGACGCATGAGCGCACTTCCATTGGTGCAGGAGCTACGCGTTGGTTTTCAATGACCAGATCAACAACTACTTCGCAATCGGCGAAAATATCGTCGTTGTTGCGTGCAGCAAATGTCAGAACCATATTGGTCTCGGCCTCAGGATGCAGCAACACTCGGTTTGAGAACGAATCATCCATGTCAAGAACTGCCTCAAGTGGCTCGTAATCAACAATCACAGTTTCAGCAGCATCAACACCAGATGTCTTGTCTTCACTGACAACGATGGCAACAAGATCACCCACATAGCGAACTGTGTCTATTGCCAAATACGGAAACAGCATTGCCTTGTTCATCATGCCGTTGGCTGGTCCAGCTGGCGCGATATCAATGTCTGCTGCTGTCCACACGGCACGAATTCCTGGCATTGCGAGCGCCTCTGAGGCATCAATGCTAAGTAGTCGCGCATGCGCCATTGATGAACGAACAAAGGTGAGGTGCAATGCACCCGGCATTGGCAAGTTGGCGATGTATGTACCTTCGCCAGTTAAGAAGCGTGGGTCTTCAATGCGAACAACTCGAGTACCGAGAATGCTCATGCTGTCCAACCGCCGTCAACAACAAACTCTGATCCGGTTGAATACGCACTGTCGTCGCTGCCGAGGTACAGAGCAAGACGTGCAACGTGAATGGGTTCCGCTTCGTATCCAAGTGGAATACGTGTGCGCACTGCTTCACGAACACCTTCGCCTGCAGCATCAAATGTTTGCAGCATCGGGGTATCGATGATTCCGGGATGAATTGAGTTCACACGAACACCGAAGGGTGCAAGTTCTTTTGCGACACCTTTTGTCATGCCGCGTACTGCCCACTTACTTGCGCCATATGCAAGGAAACCAGGTGTGCCACTAAGGCCAGCAACAGATGAAATGTTGACAATGCTTCCCTTGCCGCGATTCACCATATGTGGAGCAACTGATTTCATGCCAAGGAATACGCCAGTGACATTGATGTCCATTGTGCGAGTGAATGCAGGCAGTGTTGTGTCAAGAACTGAACCTTGTTCGAAGATTCCGGCGTTGTTGACAAGAATGTCGATCTGGCCATATGTCTCAAGTACGCAAGCAACGACTGCGTTCCAGTCGTCTTCGCTGGTGACGTCATGATGCAAGAAGACACATTTGGAACCGTCTGGAGAAAGACGCTTAGCGGTCTCCTGCCCTACAGAATCCAAAACGTCACTAATGACGACTCGGGCTCCTTCATCGATAAAGAGTTGCGCTTCAGACGCCCCCATTCCACGTGCTCCACCAGTAATTAGTGCGACTTTGCCTTCAAGACGAGATTTTCCCATAACGGAAATAGTACTCGCCGACTTGTCCAAGCCTTTAGTGAACGATTCCAGCCTTGTCGTCCGAGCGAATCTGCAGAACTAGTCGTGTCGCCACCACTATTAACAGTGAGGCAAACAGCACATTTGAGACCGAGTCAGACATTCGCGCTGAGATCCAGCCACCGATAATGGCCGAAGGAATTCCGGAGAGTCCTACAGTGGCTGCTGCCCGCAAGTCAACATTCTTCTTTGTTCGATTTCGAAACGTTCCCATGATGGATGTGGGAATGATGACAAAAACTGATGTTCCTTTTGCCATGGCTGCAGGCAAGTGCAACAACATCATCATCGCTGGCACCATGATGACTCC
>CAIZMV010000337.1 GCA_903934195.1 uncultured Acidimicrobiaceae bacterium
AGTCACTCAATAGAAAAAGAAGAACATGTCTCATCACTCACATAAACGCTCTCGCGGCCAAGCAACCACGGAATACGCACTGATCTTGCTGGTTGCAGCAATCATCGCCCTGCTCGTCATCGCATGGGCTACTACAGGTGGCGGAGCCGGAAAAATCGGCTCCCTCTTTGACACTGTGTTCAACGACATATTTGATCGTGCATCAAGCCCCACGCCGTAATGACAACGGGCAAGCAACAGTTGAATTTGCATTAATGGCGCCCCTGGTTGTGTTGTGCGCCGTGTTGCTCCTCGCGACGTTGTCGGTGTGTCTCGACACGTTGCGACTGAATGACATTGCTCGCAGTGCTGTGCGTTCGGCAATCACGTCTGACAACCCATCAGAGGCAGCAACTGCCATTGCCCTCCTCTCACATGTCTCTGCAACAACCACGGTTAATGGCGTAACTGGCCTGATCACGGTTGAGGCCAGTATGAAGAAGCGGTTTCCACTACTGGGGCGTTGGTTACCATCGCTGTCGTTGCATGCAACAGCAACAATGATGCGTGAACCGCCACTAGTGCTGGGGTAAACAAAACCGGAGCCCGCATTGCTGCGAGCTCCGGCTGTTCTTAAGGGGGGAGATAGTCACACCAATTGGTGTGCAATGTCGTTATGCAGAAGCAGAAGTGTTCTGAGCTGACGGTGCGCCTTGTCCCATTGGTCCATGTCCGTGACGTCCGCCAGGTCCACGACCTTCACCCTTCATACCGCCTGCAGGACCAACACGATTCACCATGGTGTCAAGGTTGGTCTTGAACTCAGCAAGCTTTGCATCGGCTTCAGCTTGCGTGTGCTCACCAGATGTCACTTCTTCTGCAAGGTGTGCGGTGAAATCTGATGTCATAACTTTTTTGACGTCAGCAATGTCAACACTCTGTGCTTTCGCAACATCAGCAATTGATTTTCCAGAATGAAGTTGTGTCTTAAGTTCCTCTTGTGTCAATTTCAAAGTTGTTGCAAGTGTCGCAGACATGACCTTTCCGCCGCCCTTGCCTTCATGACCGCCCTTGCCGTGTGGGCCACGTGCTGGCAAACCAGCGGTGGTCAACATGGTGTCGATACGTGATGTCATGTCAGCAAGTTTTGCTGCCCCTTCAGCTGCGGTGTGCTTTCCGGCAGCAACTTCAGCATCAATATGTGCCTTCGCTTCTGCAAGAAGAGCGGCTTTCACTGTTGCAAGGTCAATGTTCTTTGCCTTGGCAACATCAGCAACTGATTTTCCAGCCTCAAGCTCTGTCTTCAATTCAGTTTCAGTGATTCCCAAAACTTTTGAAGCTGTAGCAAGTGGAGATGGTCGATCAGCCTTTGCGACTGAAGGAGTTGTTGGAGCCGCAGGTGTTGCACTTGTGCTCGGAGCTGCAGGTGTTGTTCCAGCGGCAGTGTCAGTTGGGACAGTTGTCTCAGTTGCCTGTGCAACCGCAACAACATTGCTTCTCTGAGCAACTTGCGCACTTGCAAAGCCAGTGATACCGAGCACTGATGCTCCGGTTGCCACGATGAGCCCTGAGGCCACCGCAACTTTTGTTAAACGAGATTTGATCTTCATTGTTCTATGTTCCTTTTTGTGGGTGTACTCCAGAGTTGTTCTGGCGTGACTCCACTTTCACGGGGCTAGGTAAGAAGTAAACATGAGCAAGGTAAGAGGAAGTCAAGAATTGAGCCAAGGTACGGCAA
>CAIZMV010000338.1 GCA_903934195.1 uncultured Acidimicrobiaceae bacterium
CAGGTCTTCTTGATTTTCAAGAGAAATACCCTGATCGGTTTTTCGACGTTGGTATTGCAGAACAACATGCAGTAACTGCTGCAGCCGGAATGGCCATGGGTGGTTTACGCCCCGTTGTTGCTTTGTATTCCACCTTCTTGTCGCGCGCATGGGATCAAGTTGTGTACGACGTTGCATTGCATCGCCTTCCCGTTGTCTTTTGTCTCGACCGCGCAGGCATCACTGGCGATGATGGCCCAAGCCATCACGGCGTCTACGACATGGCACTTCTTTCCAAAGTTCCCGGCATGCGCGTTCTTGCACCGTCATGCCTTGAGGAACTGCAGCAAATGCTTCATGACGCAATGACCCTGTCAAGCAGTGGCCCTGTTGTTATTCGTTACCCGAAAGGCACCGCACGTTCTGTCGGCAATGCTGCAATCGGTTCCGGCACTACCTCGCACACACTCGCAACTGGTGATGGCCGCATTGCCATTCTCGCTATCGGCAAAATGGTCGCCGCTGCAGAAAAAGCACTCGAGTCGCTTACTGCCGCTGGCATCAACGCCACTCTTATTGATGTTCGTTGCTGTGCCCCACTAGACCCCGCAATGATTTCTCTCGCAGCATCACACACCACAGTTCTTACTGCTGAAGACGGAATCCTTGATGGCGGCATTGGCGCATCTATTGCAACTGCAATTCATGCACTGAACCCTGCAACTCGCGTTGAATCACTCGGTGTTCCCACACAGTTCATCCCGCATAACAAGCCTGATGTGATTCTCGCTCGTTATGGCCTCGACGCTGTCGGAATCACCGCAGCTGTTACACGACTCGTGCAATAGAAAAAACTGAAAAGTTAAAAAGCCCGTACCGGACGCACGTAGTTAACGTTCGAAATATTCGTCTTAGTGAGGGGGTTCTGGAGCCCGCTGAAGGACTGGGACCACGCGGCATCCGCGTTGTACTCAGACGAACTCCAATAGTAGCTATGAGCCAAACCACCAACACCCTGAAGATTGTCATACATCAACTTCATTTCGCCAACTGATCCCAAAACCCAATCATCCTTACCACCCAATACAAGATCAGACGCAGCTTGCACAGCACCACTCGTACACGTTATGTCTGCAGTTGTCGTATTAGTCCCACCAATTCCGACAGCCCAATTGGCCCAAGCATCGAGACCTAACAGTGAGCTTGTATTTGAACACCATTGCATCTTTGGATCCACAGTGGCTGTGCCAGGAGTTTCTCCAGTCACACCACCCAGGTTTACGTTCAAAAGTCCATTACTCCAACCCTGTGGCGCTGCTTCCAAATAATTCAGACCTGCATACTGATCGTTGTAATCAACAAAGAAAATGATTCCGCCACCGGGGCCAGTGTCACCAATCTTGTAGACGCACTTTGTCCCGATACAGTTCGTGCCTGTTACCACAGGAGCACCTGCGGCAGCACCAGTCGCACCCGTGTCACCGTTCGTGCCCGCTGCACCCGTGTCGCCCTTCGCACCTGCGGCACCTGTGTCACCCTTCGCACCAGTCTCGCCAGTCTCGCCAGTGTCACCTTTCGCGCCAGTTGCGCCAGTTGCGCCAGTTGCGCCAGTGTCACCCTTTGCACCTGCA
>CAIZMV010000339.1 GCA_903934195.1 uncultured Acidimicrobiaceae bacterium
GAATCCAATGACTGGCGCTTCACATTCTGGACAAAATTCAATATCGCTCATACAACCCTCTCAGTTAGTACAGACCGTACGGAGAGGGTGTGGCAGGTCAGTTACAGGTCGAGGCGAACGAGGTCGTCGTATGTTTCGCGACGCACTACCAAGCGAGATTCGCCGTCTGAAACAAACACCACAGCTGGCCGCATGACCTTGTTGTAGTTGCTTGCCATGGAATAGCCATAGGCGCCTGTCACTGGCATCACTAACAAGTCACCTACTGAAACATTCGGAACAACTGCAGCTGATTCAACAAGAATGTCGCCACTCTCGCAATGCTTTCCAACAATGCGAGCGCTATCGGTGCGATCTGCTGACATGCGTGCGGGGTCACACACTTCGTACCCACTGCCGTAAAGAACAGGACGCGGGTTGTCGCTCATCCCACCATCAACCGAAATATATGTACGAATTCCGTCAATCGGCTTCACAGTGCCAACGGTGTACACAGTGACACCTGCTGATGCAACGATGCTGCGCCCTGGCTCTACAGAAACTTTTGAACCTGCTGACAATGACTGCGTTGCGCGCTGCAACACTTCTGCCCATTGTTCAATGGTGGGCGCTTCTTCATTCTCTGTGTAAGCAACGCCGAGTCCGCCACCCAATGTGAGTCCTGGCAAGTTCAATGACGAGAACAAATCAACCATTACTTTGCTTGCAACCGCGAAATTGTCAACCGCAAACACATTGGATCCGATGTGACAATGAATACCAATTAGGTCAACTGCTTCCGACGACCGTGCGCGCGAAATAGCTTTGTGCGCATCACCATTATTCAGGTTGAAACCAAACTTTGAATCGTCTTGACCAGTAGACACATACTCATGTGTGTGCACATGAACGCCTGGCGTGATGCGCAATTGAATGCGCACAACGGGCAATCCGCTGGAATGAAGATGCTCAAGGCGGTCTAATTCATCAAAACTGTCAACAACGATGTGATCAATACCTGCGGCGATTGCCATACGAAGTTCATCAAGTGACTTGTTGTTGCCATGAAGAACGCAGCTGCTGGCAGGAACCCCGGCATGAAGCACCGTGTGTAGTTCTCCACCGGTTGCAACATCAAGGAGTAGTCCTTCTTCATGCGCTAGCCGGGCCATCGCGCCACAAATAAAGGCTTTCGTGGCATAGACAACATTGCCCGCGCCGAATGCGCTTACTGCTGCACGGCATCGCGCCCGCAAATGTTCTTCGTCGTACACAAATAATGGTGTGCCGTACTGAGCGGCAAGTTCTGCCACGCGTACACCACCAATGGATAACGAATCATCTGTGCCGATTGTTGAGTTATCAGGCAATAGTCGAAGTGGGATTGCGCTCACATTTGCTCCGGTGCTCTAATTCCGAGAAGCAGTAGCCCCTCAGACATAATTCGTGCTGTGGCATCACACAATGCAAGTCGTGAATCTCGCATTGCGTCATTGTCTGCCTTCAACACAGGACAGTGCTCGTAGAACGATGTGAAATCAGTTGCAAGGTCGAACAGATACGTGCAGAGTTTGTGCGGTCCGAGAGTGTCGATCATTTCCCAAACGGCCGAATCGAAACGCAGAATTCGCAAAGCTAAATCACGTTCTTGCACTTCAACCAATGTTGGTACGACATCACGAACAGATGCCCTATCAATGCCTGCGCGACGAAAGATGCTGCAAATTCGCGCATGTGCATACTGCAAATACGGCGCGGTATTGCCTTCAAAGGACAACATGCGCTCCCAGTCAAAGATGTAATCCTTTACACGGTCGGAACTGAGGTCTGAATATTTCACAGCCCCGATACCCACCATGGTGGCGACTGCTGTTCTGTCTGCAGCAGACATATCAGGGTTCTTTTCAGCAACAGACACTTCCGCACGCTCAACCGCTTCATCAAGCAGTGCGTTCAATTTCACGGTCTCTCCGCCTGAACGACTCTTCAACATTTTCCGGTCAGCACCAAGCACGCTGCCAAACGACACATGATTCATGATGAATCCCTCTGGCAACCAGCCGGCTTTGCGCGCTACGGCTTCCACCATTTGCAAGTGCTGCGCTTGCGGCGCGCCCACTACATAAAGAAGCGAGCGAGCGCCAATGCGCTCAACGCGATCAATAACGCACGCCAAGTCGGATGTTGCGTAGTTGTACCCACCATCGCCTTTGCGAATGATGAGCGGCAACGGCTCGTTGTCTCTGTTTGTAAAGCCGTCAACAAATACAACGTCTGCACCGTCGCTCTCTTCCAACAACTTGGCTTCACGCAGGCGCTCAACAACGGGTGCGAGCATGGGGTTGTACGCGCTCTCCCCCATTAGGTCATCATCTGTCAGCAATACATCAAGTTGGCGATACACCTGGTTGAAATAGCGAGTGCTTTCACTGACCAGGGTGCGCCACAAACGCAATGTGTCTTCGTCGCCGCCTTGCAACATGACAACACGGGCACGTGCGCGACCTTTGAATTCATCAGACTCTTCAAACTTGCGACGAGCAGCTTTGTAGAAACCATCAAGATCACCAACGCCCAATTCGTGTGCAGCGTTGTCTTCGCCCATGTCAATCAGATGTTCAATCAACATGCCAAACGGTGTGCCCCAGTCGCCAATGTGATTTTCTCGCACAACAGTGTGGCCAACAAACATCAACGCACGCACTAAAGCATCACCGATGACGCTGGACCGTAAATGCCCCACGTGCATTTCTTTCGCAACGTTCGGTGCTGAGTA
>CAIZMV010000340.1 GCA_903934195.1 uncultured Acidimicrobiaceae bacterium
GAAATCGGTAACCCCGCCGCCGCCGTATTGTTCTGGCACGTGGTACCCGAGAAAGCCAAGCTTTCCTGCCGCTAACCAAATGTCGCGAGGAACAATTCCGTCTGCTTCCCACTTTTCATGATGAGGCACAACCTCTTTGTCTAACCACTGGCGAAAAGCCGCACGAAACTGTTCATGCTCGGCGTTGTAGATGGTGCGTTCGAAAGTTTCCATACGTGCCACGCTAGGCGTTGGCGCACTAACCACAAAGGTCGTGCCACCAGCCACGTCCGACTACGCTCGGACATATATGGGCACACTTGCAATGACACAGTCCGAAAGAGAGCAGTTCCTATCTGAACTGCATGTTGGAGTCCTGGGAATCGAACGGCCAGACGGCCCTCCACTGACCGTCCCTGTTTGGTACGTCTACGAACCAGGTGGCGAACTGTGGTTCCTCATTTCCCCCGACTCGGTGAAGGGCCGCCTTCTTCAGAAATCAATGCGATTCAGTCTGTGCGCGCAGACGGAGTCGCTTCCCTACAAATATGTATCGATAGAGGGAACCGCAACAATCTCCCCTGCCGACAAGGAACTGCATAGCCGACCCATTGCGCGCCGCTATCTGGGCGAAAAGGGCGGAGACAGTTACGTCGAGCGCGAAGCCCGCGAAGAGGGCGCCGAGTCGGTACGTGTTTCAACAACACCAGAGCGTTGGTTCACCGTCGACTATTCGAAGAGCTAGGCGAGGACAGCCCGCGCCACTAGGTCGGTGCCGAATGCGGTGAGAATCGCCAAATACAGCAAGCCTGTCGCAGCCATGACGGCGGAATAACTGCGTTCTTTCAGAGCAGCCCGAGTGACTTCAATGAGGACTGCAGTTGTAATGGCACAAGCCACCCAGAACCATCCGAGGGTGCCATTCCAGCCGTCGTCAACAGCACCAGTGAGAACACTGATCATGCCTGTCGGAATCAGCATGACTGCAATTTCAATTGGCAGAATCCAACGAAGCGCATCAACCAATTCGTTCAAAATCGAACGTGGCATTCCGGGCTGCACTAAGTACCAATGACCAAGCAACATTGCGTCGCTAATTGCACCAAGAAATACCGTGCCTACAGCAACTCGAAGAAGGTTTGTGCTGATGTTGCCTACACCGTCCGTTGCATGCACTGCAGCCGCAACAAGGCCAATCGCACCAATCGCTGGTCCGAGTAAATCCAACTTCACATTTGTACGACGAACAGTTGCAATGGCTACTACTGCAACTGCCATTGCTGCAATGTCTCGTACCGGAACAAAATCAGTAGCAATACCGGCTGCTGCTGCACCAGCCGCAAGTACGCAAAAGGTTCCGCGTAATAACCATCCGTAGCCGGCACTGATCTCGTGTTTGCGAGTAGTGAACCACAGGAACAAAAGCCCGCCAGTTGCCCATTGAAGAAGGACAGTTGCTACATCAAGTTCAATCATGGGGGTTTCTCGGTTAACGGTCTAGTACGACTAAGTGATGATTTGCATGGTTCACAGGTTGAGGACCAGACGCTGTTGCCACAACAATGTCTTCAAGCCTCATACCCCACTTGCCCGGAATGTAAATACCTGGTTCAACGCTGTACGCGTGACCAACGGCAATAGGAGTGTCGTTTCCGGCAACCATGTACGGGTCTTCGTGCGCTTCCATACCAATGCCATGGCCTGTGCGGTGTACAAACCACTCGCCAAAACCCGCTGCATCAATGACGCCGCGTGATGCCGCATCAACGCCGGCACACGATGAACCAATAAGTCCGGCAGCAACACCAGCAGCTTGTGACTCGAACAACACGCTGTACGCCTCTGCAATGTCAGACGGTACGTCACCGATATGCACACACCGAGTGATGTCACTGCAGTAATCATTCATCGTGCCGCCAAAGTCACACAACACAATTTCACCGTGCTTAATCACACGATCACCGGCATGGTGA
>CAIZMV010000341.1 GCA_903934195.1 uncultured Acidimicrobiaceae bacterium
AATGACATTCTGCTTCGAGTGCGCGTTGCACTTCATCGTCATGTTGGTAGAGCAAATGAAATCTTGCGACTAGAAGATCAAGCGCCTGTTGCACCGATGGCTGGATACGCCACTGATGATCAGTTGATGGCCGCAATTGCTGAAGTCGGACGCGAAGTGGCATGGATTGCAGACGAGGCATGGGCGCAACTAGACCCACCAGCAGATCGTTCTCCTATTGCGCAACCATTGGCACCTGGAGTGCATCTATTAAACGGTGAAATTCACCTTGATGATGCAGTCAATGTCGCTGATGATCCGACATTGTTACTCCGAGTTGCAACAGCTGCTGCGCGCCTTGGGGCACGTATCGATCGTGCGTCTCTGAATCGCCTTGGTGAGTCATCCCCCCAGTGGCCAGACCCGTGGCCAGCGGGAGCAAGTGATGATCTTGTCGCGCTACTTCTTGAAGGTGAAGCAGCGATTCCGGTTCTTGAATCGCTAGATCAGCGCAACTTGTTAGTTCGCGTGTTGCCTGAATGGGCATCCGTTCGTAGCAAGCCTCAACGTAATGCATTTCATCGCTACACGGTTGATCGCCATTTGTGGCAAACCGTTGCTAATGCGGCCGAACTAGTGCATCGAGTGGTTCGTCCTGACTTGTTAGTACTAGCTGCATTGTTTCATGATCTCGGTAAGGGGTACCCAGGAGATCACACCGAAGTTGGCATTGAGTTATTTGCTGAAATCGGAACCCGCATGGGAATGTCTGAATCAGATCAGCGCATCATCAGTTTGTTGATTGAGCACCACTTGTTGCTTGCTGATACTGCAACACGACGCGACTTGTCTGATGACGCAACTATCACCATGGTGGCAGGGCACTTGCAGTCAACAGTTGTGTTGGATTTGTTGCATGCGCTTACACAGGCCGACTCGTTAGCAACGGGTCCATCAGCGTGGAGCGATTGGAAAGCTGAACTTGTTGCACTTTTGGTTGAACGCGCCCGACATGTATTGGGCGGTGGCGACATGACAGAAGTGATGTGGCGCCTTTTCCCTGATGCATCAGTGCTGGAACTAATGGCAACCGGTGAAATTGAAATTCGCACACAACCAGACCGCGTCACTGTTGTCAGCCCTGACAAACCCGGAACATTTAGTCGTGTTGCCGGAGTTCTGTCTTTGTACAACATGGATGTATTGGGCGCCGAAGCACATTCAGATGAACAGGGAATGGCCGCTTCAGAGTTTCGTGTATCAAGCCAACACGGTGACATTGATTGGGAACCGATTGAGAACAATCTTCGACTCGCATTGTCAGGTCGTCTTGCGCTTGATTCGCGACTTGCAGATCGCGCGGCAAATGCTCGACCCCGTCGTGCAACGTCTGCTCTTGCACCCGCTGCACCAACTGTTCGTTTTGACGACTCTGCGTCATCAAATGCCACCTTCCTCGAAGTGCGAGCGCCAGACATGGTCGGGGTATTACACCGCATCACAAAAGCAATCGCTGATTGTGGACTCGACATTCGTCATGCACGGGTGTTGACCCTAGGGAACGAAGTTGTTGACTCGTTCTATGTGCGTGAACCGAACGGCGGTCGCATCAATGATGAGGCGTATAAGAATGAGATTTCTCGCGCCATTTTGCACTCTCTCGGCGAAAAGTAGCCGTCGTCCACCTACCAAGTAAGGTGAAATCCATGAGCGATGCAGAACCGCAGTACTTCACCAAAGATCTCATTCGATGGAGCGAAACTCTTGCGGCCATTGCACGTACCGGTATGGGCTTTACTCAGAGCTTGTATGAAAAAGAACGGTACGAAGAAGTACTGAAAGTCGCTGCTGATATAAAAGTGGCTGCAGACGATGCCCTAGAAATACGCCGTGAACAAGATCACTTCGTTCAAGAGTGGATGGAATCAGTCGGTGAAGGTGTTCCGGGTTACGTCACACCAAAAGTTGCAATCGGCGCGATTGTAGGAAACGAAGAAGGAAAGATTCTTCTTGTTCAACGTAAAGACAGCGGAGTGTGGCTGTATCCCACCGGATGGGCTGATGTTGGGTATTCGCCAGCTGAAGTAGCCATGAAAGAAGTGGAAGAAGAAACGGGCATCATTGCTGAACCGTTACAACTTCTTGGTGTTGTTGATGGCATGCGAATGGGTTTCTCACGTTTCGGCATGTACATGTTGTTGTTCCATCTGCGTGCAACTGGCGGTGAACTACAAGGGCATCCGTTAGAGACAGGCGATGTGGGCTGGTTTGGCCCCGATGAACTTCCAACTCCAACAGCTGGTGCACAGTGGTGGGGCGATATGGCCTTTGCTGCAATTGCTGGTGACGTTAACCCAGCAACTTTTGATGCTCCGCGCGAACACATGTGGCGCGGCGATCACACTAATTAATTAGTTCGTACCCTGATCGCGCAAGAACTGTTCGACTTCATCAACTAACAAGTGCGCGTTGTTTTCAGAATCTTCGTCGTCATTGCCGAACTCGAATTCAAGTTGTGGTGAATCTTCCTGATCAAAGATGTCATCACCCATTGAGTCAAGGCGTTCCACATATTCACGAAGATCATCGTCATCTTCAATGAGTTCATTCACTTTGTTGTCATACGCAACAACGAAGTTATGCAATGCAGAAAGTGGAGCAGGCGTGCCGATGATTTCTCCGGCGCGCGCCATGAGTGCACTTGCTGCCTTTGGTGAAGGTATTTGCGATGCGTATGCAGGCACTGCAGCCCACAAGGAAGCCGACGGAATAGAAGCTTGCGAGCATGCATCGTGCAGTACGCCAACTATTCCGGTTGGCCCTTCGTAACGCGAACGCTGAAGATCAAATCTGTCAATAGTCGGTTGATCATTTGCCGTACCCATGACACGAACTTCGCGAGAGTGGGGAACATCAGCAAGTAATGCACCAAGTGACAGCACCATCGATGCTTCGAAACGAGCAGCAATACTGACGATCTGTTCAGTAAACAAACGCCATTTCAAACTTGGCTCTGGTCCGAGAATCAGAATGACATCGGCACCTGGAGTGCTTGCATGCCACAGGCTTACCTTTGGCCACACGATGGTGCGGTTGACTCCATCGAGCAAACGGACAGAGGGGCGAATTGTTGCGAAGTCTGTGAATTCTTCGGGATCAATTTCAGCGAGTGGTTCAGCATTCCAAGCATCGATGAGCGTGCGAACTGCCGTACTTGAGGCGTCGGCCGCATCGTTCCAGCCACTAAAAGCCGCGATGACGGCAGGGCTGCGAAGTGTTGGTTGCGATAACCAGCGGACGTGATCTGAGGCCGTCATTCCTTCAAAATCTATCGCCGAAAATAGCCAGAGATTTCACTAATTGGCTGCATCTGCCAGATCATGTGGACCAGCTGCTGGATAGCCCTTTTTCTCACGAATTGCGGCTCCCCATGGCTTCAAAATGGCGATTAATTCGTCGATATCTGCGCCAAGTGCACGCACCACACACTCCATTTGTTTGTCGGTGTTTTGTTCCACCAATTCACGTTGGGCGCGGCCTTCTGTGGTGAGGGTTCCGTCATCTGTAATGAGACCGTCTCGCAACAAGCGTTCAATCGCTTCGTCGTAGTCAGCTTCGTCCCATCCTCGGCTTCGGCTGTAGGACTTGATGGGCATTCCCCAGAACAATTCACTGAGAACTCCAATTTCGCACGCAGTGAAACCAGCACTTATCCATGCAGCGGTATGGCTATCGCCTCGGTACTCACGCAACATGTCTCCAAGTCGCCACAC
>CAIZMV010000342.1 GCA_903934195.1 uncultured Acidimicrobiaceae bacterium
TACCCACGTACCCGCCGTATGGAAAACGCATCCTCATTGATAACGACTGGTACCCAACGTTGCGCCGCGACAATGTTCACCTCATTTCAGAGGGCGTGGACCATGTCACGCCAACCGGAATTGTTGATTCATCAGGAACTACTACGGAATTCGATGTAATCATTCTGGCTACAGGCTTTCAAGCGGGGAATCTCTTGTCCCCTATTGATATTCGTGGTCGCAGCGGAACTGCACTACGAGAAGTGTGGGGCACAGATAATCCGAAGGCATACCTTGGCATCACGGTGCCTGATTATCCGAACATGTTCATGCTGGTTGGCCCCAACACATTTGTTGCCCACGGTGGAAGCATTATCTTCCAAGCTGAATGTGAGATGCGATACATCACTGATTGTCTTGTGACAATGATTGAGAAACAGATTGCAAGTGTTGAAGTACGTACCGATATTCATGATGACTACAACGAACGGGTTGATGCTGAACACAACGAACTTGTATGGGCACATGCCGGACTAAACAGTTGGTACCGCAATTCGCAAGGCCGTGTGTTCTCACCTATGCCATGGCGATTTGTTGACTATTGGAAAATGACACACGATTTTGATGAGTCTGAATATGTGGTCAGGTCGTGAATCAACCGTTCAACACCAATGGCGGCATTCATGAGATCCCATTGCCTTCAGGCACCGGACGACTGTGGCTATGTGGCAAGCACTACATCGGGCCAAATGTGGAAGAAGTTTTAGCTGGGTGCGACAATGCAATTGCAGTTTGCCTAGTGCAAGAACACGAATTGACAGACCGATATCCGTCATACGTTGAATGGCACGAGACACATGCAGGAACCCGTGGCATCTGGAACCCCATTGATGATTTGTCGTATCCAGAATTTGATGAGATTTTCGAATTTGTGTCCACGTTGACTGACCATTTGAAGAACGGACAATCACTTGTTGTGCATTGTGCAGCAGGAATTGGAAGAGCCGGTACTACAGGTACTGCCCTATTGATGATGTTGGGCATGAATGCAACTGATGCACTGACCCACATACGTGAGCACCGCCCTATGGCAGGACCAGAAGCTGGAACGCAACGTAAATTCATTGAAGATCTTGCTATTCATCTTGGTGCCTGACTCTCGTCGTAGGGCTGGGGTAAACTAGACCAACATTGAAATCACACAATCACGTGTGCATAGTGCTGGAAGTATCATGAATATCCTCGTCGTGGGAGCTGGTGGAGTTGGGGCCTCAATGGCCTATATTGCTGAGACTCGGGGGTTCTTTGACTCCTTTGTGTTAGCCGACATTTCGCGGGAACGCGCGGAACAAGCGGTGGCCGAGCTTGATGATCCTGGGAAATTCTCTGCAGAAACTGTTGATGCTGGTGACGTGAAGGCGCTCATCGCATTAATCACCCGCACAAAAGCTGACATTGTGATTAACGCGTGTGACCCGCGATTCAATGAACCAATTTTCGAGGCATGTTTTACTGCGAAGTGCAACTACCTAGACATGGCGATGAACTTGAGCGTGCCACACCCAACAAACCCATACGAAGAAGTTGGCGTCACGCTTGGTCACGCACAATTGGCTGCACATGAGGAATGGAAAGAGCGTGGGCTTCTTGCACTAGTGGGCATGGGTGTTGAACCAGGCCTCAGCGACATCTTTGCGCGCTATGCCGCTGACCATTTGTTTGACGAAGTACACGAAATGGGAGTTCGCGACGGATCCAACTTGTCAATTGACGGGTATGACTTCGCGCCAACATTTTCTATTTGGACCACCATTGAAGAATGCCTGAACCCACCGATTGTGTGGGAGAAAGATCGTGGTTTGTACACCACAGATTGTTTCAGCGAGCCAGAAGTGTTCCACTTCCCCGCCGGCATTGGGCCTGTTGAATGCGTCAACGTAGAACACGAAGAAGTTCTACTGATTCCACGTGAAGTGGACTGCAGTCGTGTCACATTCAAATACGGACTTGGCGCTGAATTCATTGACTGGCTGAAAACGTTTGCATATTTGGGTCTTGACTCGAAAGAAAAGATTCAAGTGGGCAATGCATCTGTGTCGCCACGCGATGTTTTGGCAGCAGTATTACCGAACCCTGCAAAACTTGGTCACCTCATGCACGGAAAGACATGTGCCGGCACATGGGTACGTGGCATTTACGACGGCGCACCACGCGAGGTGTACCTGTATCACGTTGCAGATAATGAAACCACAATGCGTGAGTGGGGTTCACAAGCAGTGTTGTGGCAAACAGCAGTGTGCCCAGTTGTGGCACTTGAGTTGTTAGCTAAAGGTGACTGGAAGGCAACTGGTGTTCACGGACCAGAACACTTCGATGCTGTTCCGTTCTTGAACTTGCTTGGTGATTATTCAACACACCACGGCATTTTGGAAATGGGTCCTGGTATGTGGCCAAGTCCGAAACCAACAGGACAACCTGGTTGGGATAGACCTGTGCGCCGCGCAATTTTGCCTGCGTAACTAAAGCAATAAGATTGGCCAATGGCCGTTCAACAAATAATCTCCCCTATTGACGGCTCTGTTGTCGCAGAACGTGAATTGGCTTCAGACTCTGTTGTTGATGCTGTCTTGGCTGCAGCGCAGGCTGCCCAAACGGTGTGGCGCGCTACAGCAATCGCTGAACGTATTCGTTTATGTGAAGCAATGATTGCTCACCTTGAAGCTTCAGTGGCTGACATTGCCACAGAAATTTCATGGCAGATGGGACGTCCTGTTCGGTACACCCCGAATGAGATTTTGCGTGGGGCACAAGAACGTGCCCGATACATGATGTCGATAGCGACTGAAGAACTTGCTGATGTTTCGGTGCCGCCAGTAGATGGGTTTACGAAACACATTGAACGCACCCCGGTTGGCACAGTACTTATTGTGGCGCCGTGGAATTACCCGTACCTCACGGCCATCAACTCACTGATTCCCGCCCTGCTAGCTGGCAACACCGTCATCATGAAGCACGCATCGCAAACGTTGTTGTGCGCGGAACGTTTCACAGAGGCGTGCGCTGCCGCTGGTTTTCCTGCTGGCGTTTTTCAACATGTTCACGCCAGCCACAGTGCGGTTGAACGAATGATTCAAGACCCACGCATCAATTTTGTGGTGTTCACGGGTTCTGTACAAGGTGGTGCGGCAATGGAACGTGCCGCTGCCGGACGATTCATTGGTGTTGGCACCGAACTGGGTGGCAAAGATCCTTCGTATGTGCGTCACGATGCAGACCTGGCACTTGCGATCAGCGAAAACGTTGACGGCACCTTCTTTAACTCTGGCCAAAGCTGTTGCGGTATCGAACGCATCTACGTACATGACTCTGTGTACGACGCCTTTGTTGAAGGTTTTGTTGACCTGACGAAGCAATATGTTCTTGGTAATCCGATGAATGCAGATACAACCATCGGTCCAATGGTCAATGCAGCCGCCGCCACATTTGTTCGTGGCCAAGTATCAGCAGCACTTGCTAGTGGGGCGCGTGCCCTTGTTGATGAATCACACTTTGCGGCATCTGCAACCGGAACCGCCTACATGGGGCCCACCGTTTTGGTCAACGTTGACCATTCCATGAACATCATGCGCGAAGAATCGTTTGGCCCAGTTATTGGCATCATGCGTGTACGAAACGACGATGAAGCAATCGCGCTAATGAACGACTCCCCTTACGGACTCACCGCATGCCTATGGACACAAGACATTGCAGCGGCACAGACCATTGGTCGACGCATTGAAACAGGCACGGTGTTTATGAACCGTTGTGACTACGTCGACCCCACATTGGTGTGGAGCGGTGTGAAAGACACGGGGTCTGGCATTGCGCTGTCACGACTTGGCTTCGGGCCATACACCCGACCCAAGTCATTTCACTTGAAGCACAACTAGTTACAGCGTGATTGCGATGCGATGTGCAATATGACGCGAGCTGGTACCAACACGTAGTTCAACATTGCCGGCCCATTGAGCCCACGCAGATGTTTCAGGGTCCCACATGCGATACGCATCCGGATCAAGATCAACATGAAGCATTGTGGTGCCTTTGGCTGCGACTTTTACTCGTGCATAGCCAACCAATTTCTGGTCTGGTTCATCGCTTGGCAGCCCGTCACGTTCTTTACGATGCGCATACACCTGCACTACCTGAACGCCGGCGCGATCTGATTCGTTTCTCACCGCTACGTCGACACCATGTGTGCCTGACTTCGATGCATCGATGATCTGCACATCTGCATAACCAAGGCCAAAACCAAATGGGAATAGTGGTTCACGACCAATGGTGTCGTACCAGCGGTACCCAATGAGGCGGCCTTCAAGATATTTCGCCACACCATTACGGCCTGGGTGATGTTCAAATGCTGGCGTGTCTTCAAGCCGACGAGGAAGTGTGACCGGAAGGCGTCCCGATGGTTCAACATCGCCCACCAACAAATCAACTAATGCATCACCGAACTCTTGGCCGGGGAACCACGCATAGATAACAGCTTCAACATCATCTAGCCACGGCATTGAAACTGGCGAACCTGCGTTCACAATGACAATGGTGCGCTTGCTGACCTTTGCTACTTCGGCAATCAACTGGTCTTGCTCGCCTGGCAACGCAATGGTTTCGCGGTCCCAGCCTTCGCTCTCCCAATCATCATTGGTACCGACCACAACAACACTGACATCACACTGTGCAGCAAGAGTGACAGCTTCTTCCATCATGTTTTCTTGTTGCGGTCCCATTGCTCCAATGGTCAAACCACTCAGCCCGGCACCAGTAGGTGTGTGACGCAGTTCTACGACGAATGAATACGTGCGCCCTGCTACCAAATCAATA